>NZ_FR898089.1:0-139240 GCF_000437175.1 Ruminococcus sp. CAG:330
CTTGTATACGCTTGTGAAGACAGGTTCTCAGAATGTTTCGTCAAAGCCTTGTGTTTCCAGTCGAAACATGCTATAATAAGAGGCATAAAAGCAATAGGAGTATGAGAAAAATGAACGAAAAATGGATTACCACATGGGGCAATGCCATTTCCATTACGGAACGCCGTCCCGAAAATTACGCCAAAAATTTGACGCTGCGCTATCCGATCACAATAATGCTGGATGCAAGTGCTGTTCGCATTACGCTGGACAACTTTTGCGGAAACGAATCTGTGACAATTACCAGCGCTTTTTTGGCAAAATCAGACGGTGCAAACGGCATTGTTCCGGACACCATAGTGCCGCTGCAATTCAACAGAAATGCTTCCGTGACAATTCCGGCAGGGGAACGAATCAAAAGTGATGCTGTTTCTTTTCCTATCAAGCGTGGGGAAAAGCTTGCCGTCAGCCTGTATTTCGCCGATTTTACAGAAATGCGTTCCGGCGTAGTGATTACCGGACCAATGTCGCAGGGATACTTTGCTGTCGGTGATCAGACACAGGCAGAACACCTGCATCCGGACACCTCCAAAAAAACGCACACTTTCTATTTCTTAAGTGATATTGAAGTCCTGACGAATGAGAAAAATCGCACTGTCATCTGCTTTGGCGATTCCATTACCGCACAGGCATGGCCAGACGATCTGATACAGCGAGTGCTGAAAGATGGAGACGGCACTACCGCAATTATTCGGAAAGCCGCCAGCGGCACACGCATTTTGCGGCAGTACGACAATATCACGTATGATTCCTACGGACTGAAAGGTGCCACCCGATTTCCACGGGAGATAGAAGTATCCGGCGCAGATACGGTAATCATCCAGCACGGCATCAACGACATCATTCATCCGGTTGGAACCGATGTCAATCCGTTTCGACCGTGGAGTGATCTGCCAAGCGCAGAGGATTTGATTGAGGGACTGCGGTTCTATGTGAAGATTGCCAGAGAAAAGGGGCTGCGTGTTTACATCGGAACTTTGCTGCCCATTGCCGGATGGCGCACCTATGCAGAGTTCCGTGAAGCCCTGCGAAATGAGGTCAACACATGGATTCGTACAACCGATGAAATCGATGGCTGCATTGACTTTGACCGTGCCCTGTGTGATCCGCAAAACCCAACTGCATTTGCCGATGGATTCGACAGCGGCGATCACCTGCACCCCAGTGCAGCAGCCTATGAGAAAATGGCAGAAACCATACCATCCGAAATTTTACATAGAAAGGAAGAAAATCGATGTTAGGAGAAGCTGAAAAGAAAAGACTGGAAAAAATCGCTGCTTCCCATCAAAATGTATGGGAGGCTTTCAAAGAAGTGGCCGGAAAACGATACGAGGAGTATCTGTGCACACTGGAAGAGAATATGCCAAAAACACAGGTACAGAAGCGAAAAGAATTGCAGGACATCCGAAACAGATGGAATGCTTCCGCAAAGCAAATTCAGGACATTGAAGACAAAGATCTGGAGCGTGTGCTGATTTATTTTGCAATGAACCTCCGGGGTGTCACCACAGGAGACGGCGTGAATAAATGGAATATCAAGAATGTTTTTCATGCAGAAAAGCTGAAAAAGCGCAATTCCATTGAGAGAAAGAACCTGCTTCGACTGGCGGTTGCCTTTGGCTTCACGACTGAGGAAACGAGAACTCTCATATTCCAGATTCTGGAAGGAAAAGAGCAGGACGATTTCAATCCCAGAAAAATGGAGGAAATTCTCTACTTTATCGCACTGAAAAAGGGGCTTCCGCTCTATACCAAGGGAACCAGCGGCACACCGAATGGCATCAATGTGTCATTGCAGGAGCTTTTTGTGTATGCACAGAAACTGTACCTGAAAAAGATGTTCTCAAGCAGCAGTGAAGAAGAAAACGATGGGTTCATTCAATTCTTGTATGACAACAAAATCAACGGTGCAGACATCAGCAACAACACAACCATCAACATTCTCCGTGCAGAGGAAATGAAGAAAACAGCACTGATGTATGCCATCTATCTTAGTTCTGGAACAACATCAAGCAGCATCGACCCGAAACAGCTAAAGAAAACAACAGAATTCTTTTCCAAGCTGAACGATCTGAGCGAGAAAATTGCAGGAAAATATCTGGCCAAAAATGTTCCTGCGATTTTTGAAGTTGCAAATATGTTCTTGACTGCCAGCCGGAATCGGTCTTCCAATGATCCGGAAACAACAGGGAAATTTGACTTTCTTCGCAGCATTTTCAGCGAACTCATGGAAGAATCGTCCAACATGAAGCAGACCGGCACAAATTACTTTGACTTAAATGGTCTGTTTCCGATTCTTGCGAAAAAGGCTGGAGAAATCGACGTAAGCCACCGTGCATCGATTGCAAGATTTATCATCGGCAAGCTTTCCACGGTTCAGAAAAAGCTGACAACACAAGGAGATATCTACTATTCACGTCTTGAACCATCCCAGCGTGATCTTGTTCCTGTAATCGCAGAATACATGAAAATATTTTTCAAAAACATTGAGGATGGTACAAGCCCCAAAGAACTGATCGATGTATATCAAAAGTACTGCGAATTCCAGAATGACTTTTATACGGGAATTGTTCAGCAGCTAGAGAACAAGCGGAGAGACAATGAACGGATTTCCGTTGGACGTTCCGAAGAGATCGATCTTGGCAGAGGCTCTGTTTCTACATCATATGACCAGACATACGGGACCTCGACCATTCAGATGACAGACTATTTGCAGCAGCAAATTGACGAGGCACAAACCAAAGAAGATGTAACACAAATCATCAAAGACAAAATAGAAGATGCATCATTCCATGTCTTTGAGCTCTACGAGAATCCTTATTTCAGAAACAGCCGCTGGAAATCTGTGGAAGATGAATTTGGAAAGCTGGAAATGGACAACAAAGATGCTAGCGCATCTGCCAGAGCATTTTTCAAAAAGATCGACTTCGATAGATTGCCCATTGCAAAAGGCGAGGTCATTCTGGGGGCAGATTCTGCCAAAATAACACGAAACGATCTCCTGAAGCTGTTCTTCTTGAAATTCGTCGCAGAAAGAACCGATTCTGATAGTCTAGATGATGATATGCTACCTGCCGACTTTAAAATCGACTTTCAAACATATTCTATCCGCATGTGCTGCTCCGAGATCTGCGAACAGAACGCATTGGATCAGTTCCTGCTCTATTGTCTGGATCAGCATCGGGAAGATGTTTTCGGTTTCTTGGTATCTGTTGCAGAAACATATCCCGATTTCACCAAAAAATTCTTTGGTCCTATCCGGAAATTTTTTAACTAACGCAAATTTGCTTGGGTATTCTGTGGTATCATAATCTCGTAAGGAGGACAAAACTTATGAGACCTGAATTTATGATTGACTACAGAAGCAAAACCGGAATCGAGCATCAGAAAAGAAATCTCGAAAATCAAGACGCATGTTTTTCCGAGATCCAAGAAGGGAAGAACGCATGCCTTTGCATCGCAGATGGCGCAGGAAGCAAAAAGCACGCTGCACTTGGCGCCCAGCAGCTCGTACAAAATCTCTGTACCACACTAATGCAAAATGCATCCGAACTTTTTCAAAAAGCCGAGCAGGAGATCTCGGATTTTCTCTCCGAAAAAATCCATCAGCTGCTCCGAGAAGTTGCAAAAGCCAAAAATGTCGAATTTCGTGAGCTATCGTCTACGCTGCTTTTCACCCTGACCAATGGAGAAACCTATATCACCGGACATTTGGGGGATGGCGTAATTCTTGGAGAGCAGGGAAGTAAGTGGAGTGTGCTCTCGTTTCCGCAAAACGGACAAACTGCAAGAACAACTTATCTGACCACAATGCCTCTTTTGAAAAATCATCTTCGCATCACCAAAAAGGATTGCAAAGAATTGAATCGGATTTGGATGATGACAGACGGCGCAATGTATGCCACGTTTCAGCCATATTTTCAGTTGCCGAAAGGACACTCTCTGGAAAAATCCATTTTACAGGCAGCGCATAAAATGACAGAAGATGATGCCACCTATGGCTATCTGGCATGGAAGGGAGAAGATTCATATGCCATCCCAATTTGACAGAGCACCTCTTCAGCCGGGAACATTTATCTCCCTGCGAAAGTGTGATTCGAAAACGGCAGAGGAACAGCAATTTGAAATCTTAGATATCCTCGGAAGCGGTTCCAGCATCATTTCCTATCGGGTAAAATTTCTGGATACCGATATGCGAACGTATTTCTATGTGCTCAAAGAAGTGTACCCGAAGCCCAAAGAAAACGATGTCAGCATCATCAGAAGCATTTCCAATAGTCTGCAAATCGACGAATACGAACAAAAATCAAAGTATCGGAATTCCTACCAGTATTGTAAAAACATCTACAAAGGTGCATATGATTTACAGCTAAAAATGGCAAATGGGATAGCGAAAAATGAAATCCTCAACCTCTCCACCTCCGCTCCGTTTGGACTGTATGAGGATCCCAATTCCAGTTCCACGGGGAATTATGCGCTCTACGCCCTGTTTCGCTATCAAATCGGAAAAAGATATGATATGATTGAAACAGAAGACCTTGAAAGCATTCTCTACACGCAAAAGCAAATTGCCACTGTAGTGCAGGCGTACATTGAAAACGGGTTCTTGTGGCTGGACATCAAAGAGAAAAACATCTACATTGTCGGAAATGGTGCTTTAAAAAGCGTCTCATTTTTCGATTTTGACAGCATGTTTTCTATTCAGACTTTGAAAAATTACCATTTTCAAAAAGATGTTCCGCCGGAGTTTGTCATTTCATTTACGCCATCCTCCGAGGAAATACGGATTCCAAAGGAAATGGATCGCATCCTTGACTTGAATAAAAACTATCGGCAATCGCTCTCTTCGGACACGGAACGCATGAAATTGGCAGAAAAATGCATCCATAACCTTGCTGAGAATGGGATCCGAACCGAACTATTCCTGCTCGGCTCGTTGCTGTTCAAGAGAATTTTCAAGTATGCTCCGAGTATCGAAACATGCAAAAAGCTGCAAAACAACATTCTTCCAGAGTGCCCGGCGCTGAGTCAGTACAGCTCTAACATCCGAGAAATGCTGCGTGATGCGTTTAAAAAGCTCTTGAATTACGATTGCCCCAAAAATCGCTATAACAGCATACAAGAATATTTCCACGCCATCGACAAGCTGATTTTGGCAATCCACCGGCATCAGAAACAGCCGCAATTTGTACAGGCAATACAGCAGCAGTTGTATCAGTATCCGCTCTATCATAATGTTTCGCATCAAGAGGAAAATAGAATCAACACACTGCTCATTGGCTTGGGCGATTTCGGCACCAAGTTTTTGGATGTATCCCTACAGGCAATTCAAATTCCCGGGAAAGATATCCATGCCACAATTCTCTTAAATTCCAGGGAAGAAAAAGAGCAGTATCTCTCTGAGCGTCCCTGCCTAAAGAATTTTTTCCACATAGACACGACGCATCAGGATACAAAAGATTGGTATGGATTTCTGAATTTCTTGTTCAAAGATGTCCACAAAAATGATGAAACAAAACTGAATACACTTTTTTCAGGATTGTTTGCATCTGCCGAAGAGGAGCCGCACGCCATTTTCATTGACACGGGAGATGACGCAAAAAATCTGAGGTTGGCAAAAATCGTGCATGAAATTTGGGGTAACTGTGACATCCACTTTGTGTGGGAGGGCAAGAACCCGCCAGAGATTCCACCATCATGCAAAGTGATCCATCCGCTTTGTATCTGCACGGATTTTCAGAAGAGTGACATCGCCAAACAAATGGAGCAAATCGCATTCAACGTGCATCTTCTTTGGGAAAAGGATCTGAATCTGAATTATCGTGAAGTTCGCAAAAATTACAGAAAGCCTTATAACCACGGTTCCTGCATCTCCTATATTTTCTCGCTCAAATACAAGCTCTATGCTCTCGGATTTGAGCTGGAACAAACACCCCCGGAAGAGCTGGCAAGACAGTATGCAGAATATTTGCAGAGCCATGCAGAAGAACGTCTGAATCTGATTTACTATGAGCACCGTAGATGGGTGACAGAAAAGCTGTGTGAAGGTTATCATTTGATTCCAGATTTAAATTTTCTCCCGGATCATGACACTACACATAGCCAGAATGGTCACATTTTTCTCCTGCGAAGTACCCCGAAGCAAGGGCTTTCCACGTGGACGCATGAGATGTGGGACGATGCCACACCGGAAATGCTGGAGCAGCTGGACGAATTGGAACAGCTCTCTGTTAAACTGCATCAGAATTTCCGAAAACACGCCAACCCAATGACGCTTACCGATCTGGAAAAACTATTTCATCCGCTCCAGGAAATTTTGGAAAAAGAACCGACACTCCTAGCATCGCTTCAAGAGTGGTACACCTGCATCTGGAATCTATTTTCTGAAACGAGTCATGCACGCTTGTACAAAGGTTTAAAGGACAAGCTTTCGAAGGGCGTCGATCAGGCGAAAAAGGCGCATCGCCTTACCGCCAACGAATGTGATGCGATAGAAAAAGAAATCGAAGGAATTCATCACAGAATCTATCCCATTTATGCCAGCAAGCTATACTACGACTATAAGAACGAGGATGTCAAGCTGGTCGATGCGATTCCGTTTATTCTGACCTATTCAGAAAAGAATCAGATGGCAATTCCGTATGCGCTGTCCGAAGCGGACAATACCATGAGATTTGGCAATGTCGCTGCAATCTCCATCGTTAACCCTGCTTCCGTGCTCTATTTCTGTTACTGTGACAGTACAGAAAAAATCGCACAGCTTCGCCACTCCATTCCAGATCTTCTTTTGTACCTGAAGAGAAAAGAATTGAAAGCGACCCTAAAGTTCCTGATCTTCTATCCAGAATCACTGAACTTTTTGATGGAAGAAGTTGATTTTTCCTTTGAGAAGCGTGGAAAGGTACAATGGATTCCGGTAAAGTCAGATTGCTGGCAGGAGGCCATTGCACAGAAATTGCTGAAACTGAGCAGAAAAAAAGATCATTTTTCTCTGGAAAAAAGAGCAGGAGATGCCCTTTCTGATGCGCTGGATGCCACCGGTATCTTTCAGAAGATTCCCAGCTACACTTTCGATTCTAAAAATCAGACGTTTTCGAATCTAAATCGCTGCGAAACATTTGCGTATATTTTCGCAAAGCCGTTTATCACAATTACAGATATGCTGCCAAAGAGTTCAACTTCTCATCTTCGCTCGGAATTTTTTGCGGAATATCGCGATTTGTGGGCACAGTATCAGAAATCTCCTGCAACATGGAAAGAATTGTGCTGCTGCCTGAGAAATCACGCTGCCGCACAAGACACCATTGCCTCCATGCGCATTGACAAAACCATTCGAGAACCAAAAGAGTTTTCGTATATCCTGCCAATTTCCTGTAGAACAGGCGTGCAAAAAGTTGTTCAAACACTGCAGGCACATGAAATTGTTACTGAAGAAAGCAAGATGATTGGACACACCTCCGATTCCTGCAAACTGATTCTTCATCAGAACGTTTCTTGCCAATCGCTGTTTGATCAACTCTTCGAAAACCTGCAATGCTTTGCACTTCCGGATCTGATTGTAATCTCCTGTGTTCCTGATGGGAAAGATGTTGTTGACGTGTCTGTTTCTTTTGATGCCCTCACAGTGAAGGACCTGCCGCGCACTTCGCTAACAGCGGATGCACGACATCTGCTGGAAGTGCTGCAAAAGAAAATGGGGTATCTCGTTGGAACAGAACTCAATACGGATGAGGAAACGCTTCAGTTTACCTATGCGACCTACCCTATCAAAAAAATGCTGACCAATCCGGAGCGTATCCTCGAAATTTACACCTACCACGCCGCGCGAGAAACCGGAAGGTTCCACGATGTCAAATGCGGGCTGATATTGCAAGAATCTGACACCACGCTTGCCTGTGTCCTAACTAAGAACTTCACATCATTCTTTGCAGTTTATGTTCCGCCGGAAAAAGCAACAGCAGCATTTGTGGCCGAGATTTCGAAGCAGGTGAAAAACGTTGGTATTCATCCCGTTTTGCTCTTTCTCACGGATACCGAAGCGCAGCGAGAGAAACTGAATGACCTGCTCTCTCATCGCACAGAGAAAATGCTGCCTGTATCCATATTTTCATTGCAGGAAAAATCAGAAAATTTTGAAACATTCCTGTGCCGTATCGCAGGTCACTGAAAATCGTTATTCACTCTTGTGGGACAATCCCGCAACACCATATTGAAAGGAAGCTATTATTATGTATTGTCCGAAACCAATTGACACAAGCGAAGTAAAACTGCCGGATGAAATGCTGGCACTGACCGAGAAAATTGCAGAAAATGTTCACGATGTCTGGGCGAAGGGTCGTATCTCCGAAGGCTGGACGTATGGGGAAGTGAAGGATCCCACCCAGAAGACGACACCGCTTCTGGTGCCTTATGCAGAACTGCCGGAGAGTGAAAAGGCATACGACCGCAACACCGCATTCGAAACACTCCGCCTGATCGTCAAGCTTGGTTACCACATCTCTAAGAAAGACTAGAGTTTATTGACACTAACGAAAAAATGTGATATCATATGTACATGAATATCACGAAAGAACAGTACGCAAAAATCGAAAATCATTTTCTGGTTCAGCAATGTAACGTAAAGATTGACAATTTCACTCTCAGATTGTCAATCAATCGTTACTAGTCTGCGGAAAAAGCTGCGAATTCTGCAACGGAAGCAACAGCCTCGGCGGTGGAAAAGTAGAGGCTTTCTATTTGCCGTACTTCAATTGGGAAAAGGAAATTGCAGAACTAAATGAAACCTATTGAAGCGGTCTTGTCCGTAGATAAATCCATAAAAAGAGAGGGAGCCCAATACCATGACAAAAAAAGAACGTGCGCTGCGTGCCTGTGAAGTGCTGGAACGCATCTATCCGGATGCGCTCTGTGCGCTGCATTACCAAGAACCGTATCAGCTGCTGATCGCTGTCCGGCTGTCTGCACAGTGTACAGATGCCAGAGTCAATCTTGTCACACCAACACTGTTTCAGAAATATCCGACACTACAGGATTTTGCAGATGCTGATATTTCCGAGCTGGAATCTGTCGTGAAGCCATGCGGTTTCTACCGGATGAAAGCCAAGAACATCAAGGAAATGGCAGAGCAGCTGCTGACCAAATACCATGGTGTCGTTCCGGATACCATGGAGGAATTGCTGACACTATCCGGCGTTGGCAGAAAAACAGCAAACTTGATTCTTGGAGATGTGTACGGCAAGCCTGCCATTGTCGCAGACACACATTTTATTCGAATTACCGGACGGCTTGGACTGACGAATTCCAAGGATCCGGTACAGGTGGAACGGGATCTCCGCCCGTTGGTACCCCCAGAGCGCTCCTCTGATTTTTGTCATCGCATTGTCTGGTTTGGACGAGACACCTGCCGTGCCAGAAAGCCGCAGTGCAATGGATGTCCGATGTCTGGTTTCTGTCCATCCTTTCCTGAAAATTGAAAGCCTATAAATCTTTTCAAATTCTATTGACAAATTATCATCGGTGTGCTATACTATTTATTGTATACTTTGAATGAAGGCGGTAAGTCCATGGGTATTTTTAGTAAACTATTCGGCTCCTACAGTACACGCGAACTCGCTCGCATTGAGCCGTTAAAAAAGAAAGTCTTAGATCTGGATGAGGAATATACAGCTCTTTCTGATGCAGATCTCAAAGAAAAAACCAATGAATTCCGAGATCGTCTGGAAGACGGCGAAACTCTGGAAAGCATGGAAGCGGAGGCTCTGGCGACGGTTCGTGAAGCGGCTTACCGTGTCCTTGGAAAAAAACCGTTCCCGGTACAGATCATTGGTGCAATTGTCCTGCATCAGGGGCGTATTGCCGAAATGAAGACCGGTGAAGGTAAAACTTTGGTTGCATGTGTTGCAGCTTATCTGAATGCGCTGACCGGAAAGGGCGTTCACGTTGTAACGGTCAACGACTACCTGGCAAAAACACAGTCCGATGAAATGGGAAAGGTTCTGCGTTTCCTCGGTCTGACAGTTGGATGTATTCTCCACGGTCTGACAAACGACCAGCGTCGGGAAGCTTATGCGTGTGATGTTACATATGGCACCAACAACGAACTCGGATTCGATTATCTGCGTGACAATATGGTCATCTACAAAAAGGACAAGGTTCAGCGCGGTCATAACTTTGCCATCGTGGACGAGGTGGACTCCATCCTGATTGATGAAGCAAGAACGCCTCTGATCATTTCCGGAAAGGGCGATAAGTCCACTGCACTGTATGGTGTCGTAGACAAGTTCGCCAAGACGCTGGAACCTGCCACTGTCGTAGAAATGGATGACAAACAGGATCAGGAAACTGTCAACGAAAATGCTGACTACATCATTGATGAAAAGGCAAAAACCGCAACTATCACAAGACGCGGTGTCAAGAAAGCAGAGGAATACTTTGCAGTTGAAAACCTGATGGATCCGGAAAATATGACACTGCTGCACCACATCAACCAGGCAATCAAGGCAAACGGTGTGATGCGGAAGGATATCGACTACATCGTAGAAGACGGCGAAGTTATCATCATCGATGAGTTCACCGGACGTAAGATGCTGGGCCGCCGTTTCAACGACGGACTGCACCAGGCAATTGAGGCGAAGGAAAACGTAAAGGTTGCACAGGAGTCCAAGACACTGGCAACCATCACATTCCAGAACTATTTCCGCCTGTACACCAAGCTCTCCGGTATGACCGGTACTGCAATGACCGAGGAAGATGAATTCCGTGAGATCTATAAGCTGGACGTTATTGCAATTCCTACCAATCGTCCTGTGAAGAGAATTGACCATACCGATTTGATCTATCGGACTGAAAAGGCAAAGTACAAGGCAATCATCGAACAGATTGCAGAGTGTCATGAAAAGGGTCAGCCGGTTCTGGTTGGTACTATTTCCATCGAAAAATCGGAGCTGCTCTCCGCAATGCTGAAACGCAAGGGCATCAAACACGAAGTCCTGAATGCAAAGTATCATGCAAAGGAAGCAGAAATCGTTGCACAGGCCGGAAAGCTGGGCGCCGTTACTATCGCAACCAATATGGCTGGACGTGGTACAGACATCATGCTCGGCGGTAACGCAGAATTTTTGGCAAAAGCCGAGATGCGGAAGCGGGAGTATCCGGAGGAAATTATCACGGCTGCTATTGGCTATGCGGATACCGATGATGAGGAAGTTCTGGCAGCAAGAGCCGTATATCAGGAACTGTACAAGAAGTTTGGTGAAGAAGTCAAGGAAAAGGCAGTCGCTGTCAAGGAGGCAGGCGGTCTGTACATCCTTGGTACAGAACGTCATGAATCCCGCCGTATCGACAACCAGCTCCGTGGTCGTTCCGGCCGTCAGGGTGACGAGGGCGAGAGTCGGTTCTTCCTGTCTGTCGAGGATGATCTGATGCGTATTTTCGCAGGTGACCGTCTGGAAAACATGATGCGTGCACTGAATGTGGATGAGGACATGCCGATTGAGAGTAAGTCTCTGACCAAGATCATTGAGTCTTCTCAGCGAAAGGTTGAGGGACGCAACTTCAACATCCGTAAGAATGTCCTGAACTACGACGATGTTATGAACACACAGCGTGAGATCATCTACAAGCAGCGTTCTCAGGTTCTGGATGGGGAAGATATCCACGACAGCATCATCAAGATGATCGAAGATCTGATTTGCGTCACCGTAAAGCAATACATCAACGAAGAGGTTACTGATCACGCACAGTGGAATCTGGTTGGGCTCCGTGACCACTTCCTGGGCTGGATTACAGAGGAAGACGATCTGGAATACAATGACACTGACCTTGCCGGATTGACACTTGATGATATTGTCAAGGCACTGACCGAAAAGGCAAAGGAACTCTATGCAGCGAAGGAAGAAGAGTACGGTTCCGATGTGATGCGTGAGTTGGAGCGTGTTGTACTTCTGAAGGTTGTTGATACCAAGTGGATGGCACACATCGACGATATGAACGAGTTGAAGAAGGGTATCGGACTCCGTGCATACGGTCAGCAGAACCCGGTTGTAGAATACCGCTACGAGGGCTTCGAGATGTTCGACGCAATGGTTGCTTCCATTCAGGAGGACACCGTCCGCATGCTGTTGACGGTAAAGCTCCAGAAGAATCAGGCACCGGAACGGGAACAGGTTTCCCAGCCGGATGCACCGAATGCTGGCGCAGGGGATGGAAGCTTCAGCGGACAGCGCCGCAACCCCAATAAGAAGAAAAAGTAAAATCCAAATGTAAATAACGGAAAACGGGGGACATGGCAATTTGCTGTGCTCCCTGTTTTTCCATGGAGGTCTATATGGAAGAAACCGGATATGAAACCTTTGCCTTCTACTACGATTCTCTGACGCAAAATGTCAATTACGACGAACGTGCAGAATATTTCGACCGCCTGATTCAAACATTTCTCCATTCCAGCGGAAATGTTCTGCTGGATCTGGCATGCGGAACCGGAACCATGTCAGAGAAAATGACTAAGCGAGGATATGATGTCATTGGCGTTGACTATTCTGATAGTATGCTGAACCAAGCATTGGAAAAAAAACTTGAAAAAGGGCTTTCCATTCAATATGTCATGCAGGATATGCGGGAGCTGGAATTGTATGGGACGGTAGACGCTACCATTTGTACACTGGACAGTCTGAACCATCTTCCATCGCTTGCGGACGTTACACGGGTTTTTCAGCGTGTGTTTGATGCAACAGAACCGGGCGGCGTTTTTCTATTTGACATGAATACATTGTATAAGCATCGTAAAATACTGGGAAACGAGATCTACCTCTACGAAACTGAAGATGTATACTGTGTCTGGGAAAATGAATTGCAAGATGACCAGTGCACTGTTCTGATTACACTACAAATTTTCTCACAGCTGGAAAATGGTCTGTACCGCAGAAAAACAGAATATATTACAGAGCGTGCCTATGCATCGGAACAGATTCAGGAAGCTTTGAAGAAAGTAGGCTTCCATGTTCTCGGCATTTATCACGCAGACACACTGGAGCCACTGAAAGAAGACAGCCAGCGAATGGTGGTTGCTGCAAGAAAGGAAGCATAATTATGGGTATTTTAAAACGTGCCATTGCGAAAGATGCCTCTGTTGTCGCATGTGCAATTGATGCAACAGACATCGTATCACAGATCGAATCGATTCATCAGACATCAGCAGTTGTTACCGCAGCTCTGGGACGTTTGAGCATTGCTGCAAGCATGATGGGATATGGATTGAAAAGCGAAAATGACAGCGTAACACTTCGTGTCAAAGGAAACGGTCCCACAGGAATGCTGACTGCAGTTGCCGACAGCCATGGCAATGTCAAAGCGGATGTAGAACATCCTGTTGTAGAAATTCCACTGAATGCACAGGGAAAGCTGGATGTCGGCGGTGCTGTCGGCAATGATGGAACCCTTTCCGTAGTCAAGGATTTGGGATTGAAAGAACCATATGTCGGAATCGTCCCCTTGGTATCCGGTGAAATTGCAGAAGATATTGCGCAGTACTTTGCCACAAGCGAACAGACACCGACTGTATGCGGACTCGGCGTTCTTGTAAATCCGGATCTTTCTGTCAAGGTTGCAGGCGGATATCTGATTCAGCTGCTCCCGTTTGCCAGTGATGCATGCATCGATACCATCGAAAATAACCTGAAATCAATGCCTCCGGTGACTACAATGATGACACAGGGAATGACGGCAGAGCAAATCGCTCTGCGGCTTTTGGACGGTTTGGAGCCGAATCTGCTGGATGAATCCGAGGTGGCATATCACTGTGATTGCAGCCGTATCCGCACGGAAAAAGTACTGGCCGCACTTGGCGAAAAAGAACTCACCAATCTATCAGAAGAGGGAAAGCCCATCGAGGTTTGCTGCCATTTCTGCAAAAAAGTATACACTTTCCAGCCAGAAGAACTGAAAGCCATGGCATTGCAAGTTGCAGGGAATCATACAGATGAAGCGTAAGAAAAAGCTGATCTTTTTAGTTGTCATTCTTGCTGTATGGCTGTTTCTCATGCTGCACCTCTCTTCGGCAAATGGAAAAACCACTTTGCAGGAGAGTATGGCGTTGTCAGAATTTCTTGGAAAGTGGATTTACCATACCCCTTCTGAGGCACAGCTGCACACATTAAATTTGCATCTCAGAAAATTGGCGCACGTGTTCCTATATCTGATATTTGGCGGACTGAATGCAATTCTTTGGAACTTACTTCTAGAAAAGCATGCCTTATGGAAGCGTACTGTTCCGGCAATTGTTCTCAGCATATTTGTTGCATTTGCAGACGAACTGCATAAAATCCCAATTGCGGGAAGACATTTCTCTTTTTCTGAATCCGTACTCAATGCAGTGAGTGCATGCATCACGATCTTGCTTCTCTTTTTGTTCTACCATCGACGAGAAAAATCGCTGCAAACACACAACGATAAAACGAATTAACTGCGATTTAAACAAAAAACGACGTTCATTCAGGCACATATTTTCTGAATGGATGCCGTTTTTTTCGCAATTTTGTTCAAAATGCTTTACTTTTCGAGAAAAATATTGTATAATAAAATATATGGAATGCCGAAAGTTGTGTTCCTTATCATGAGAAAGGATGTGATGTTTGTGGAAATTCAGAACAAGAGTCTGAATTTGTTTTCCAATGACTGGACTAACTCAGAGCGCATTTTATGGACGCCGTCCAGCACAACGAAAAAAGCACTTCTTTATGTACAGGAGATTGGAACACTAACCGTAAAAAAAGCACATGAAAGTCCAAGAAGTGCACTGGATTCCTATTTGTTTGTCATGGTATTGGAAGGAAACGGTACCTTTACTGTAAAAAATAAATCATATCATTTACACGAAGAGAATATCATCTTTTTAAACTGCAACAACGCCTATTCCCATTGCAGCAGTTCTGACAACCCGTGGAAAATTGCATGGATTCACTTCAACGGCTGCACTGCAGCAGCATTGTATGAGTTATTCGAGCAGCGCAATCCGTCTATTGTGATTTCTGCCAGCTTAGAGCCGTACAAGATTCTTTTCGAGCAAATCAAAAATACACTGAAAAATGAAGAGTTAAACTGCGAATTATATGCATCCCAATATCTCTCCCAGCTAACCACAATGCTAATTACCGCATCACAGGAGGAGCATCAGCGCAGCGCACGGGAGAGCATTGAAAAATGGGAGAAAATCCGCCTTTACTTAGAGGAGCATTTTGCGGAAAAAATCACACTGGAAGATCTAAGCCAGCGCTTTTCCATCAGCAAATACTACATGCTCCGCGAATTCAAAAAGCAATATGGTGTCACCATTATGCAGTACCTGAATCAATGTCGCATGAATCATGCCAAAAAGCTGCTGCGGTTCACCGAACTGTCTGTGGAAAAGATTGCAGAGAGTTGCGGAATTCCGGATGCCAGCTATTTTAACCGCACCTTCCGTGCTTCCGAGGGTCTTTCCGCTGGTTCTTTCCGAAATCAATGGAAGAATTAAACTTTCGCTTCTTTTTTGCGGTTAACAAAGTAAATTCCGCTGCATACGAGAAGCAGCGCGGCAATGGTCTGCAACCGAATTTCATCCCATTCCTTTAAGATGATCGCTGAAAGGAACACACCGAACACCTGATTCATAAATCCGTATACCGTGACTTTTGAAACCGGATTATATTGCAGCAGAATTCCCCAAATGGTATAGGCGACCGCAGAAATCATTGCCATGTAGATCATCAACAGAACAGGGGAGAAGCCTTGAAATGACAGGTGTCCTCCGGCAAGCACACCTATAACAGAAATACAAAGACCGCCAAATAAAAATTGATATCCGCTGAGCATCACTGAATTCTCCGTCTTGGAAAACTTTTTCAGGAAAATAGGGGAGAGCGCATTGGCGATATTGGAGATCAAAAGAGCGCCCTCTCCGTTCCACGAAAAGCCAAAATCCAAGCTCCGAAAATTCTGAAAGCTAATGAGAAAAATTCCGGAAAAACCCAGAATACAGCCTGCAAGTTTCGAGAAAGTCAGCTTTTCCTGCCGAAAAATCAGACAGACAAACAAAATCGAAAACAAAACACCTGTCCCGCCAAAGATAGAGCTTTTCACTGCAGTGGTATGTGCCAGTCCGATGTAAAAGAAAACGTATTGCAAAATCGTCTGGAACAGACTGACAACACCAATTTTGGGAAGCGCTGATTTCCGGAAAAGCAGGACTTTTCTCTGAAGAAGACTCCCAAATAAAATAACAAGGATCCCCGCTAAGAAAAAGCGCACGCCGGCAAATAACAGCTGTGATGCCGTATCCTCTGAGGCAATGTGAAATAGCCGATATCCCGTCTTGATGCAGGGGAACGCACTGCCCCAGAGTGCTGTGCACAGCAAAGCAAGGAAACAAACGATCACAGGGTGTTGCAGAAGTTGACTTGTTTTTTTCGTATGCAACATCAAATTCACTTCTTTCTAATTGATTTTCTTATTATAGCACATTTCTCCAGAAAAGACAAGAAACCGGCGCTGATGACCTTCATGGTATCAGCGCCGGTTTTCATTACAATGCCATATTGAATGATTAGTTTGCCAACCGGATTTTACTTTGCCGGAAGTTCGTTGATCAAGTGTACGAGGAACTTCAGCAGGGTCATGCTGTCGTCCGCAGTAACAGTTCCGTTGGAATCGCAGTCTGCGTTTGCCTTTGCAGTAGCATTCAGCTCTACCGTGCCAGCAACAGCCTTGTTCAGCAATACTGCGTCTGCCAGATCAACGCTGCCGTCCAAGTTTACATCGCCATAGAAAACATCCGTCGGATTTACCACAACTTCAGAGGTCGTAGTTTCTGTGGTTGTCTCAGATTCCTTGGTCGTCTCGGATTCCTTGCTGGTGTCAGAAGTTTCCACAGCTGTGGTAGTGGTCTCACCGGACTCCGATGTGGTAGTCGTAACTTCCACAGAAGTTGTGGTCTCTTCCAGTGTTGTTGTTGTGGTTGCTTCTGTGGTCTCCTCGGTCGTAACCTCTTCCTTAGATTCCGGCAGATATGCATCGGTCAGAACGACATTGGAAGTCGCAATGCTTTCACCAGGACCATCATTTGCCCACCAAATCTGAACCATACCGTCGGTCTGCTTCTTTACCACTTCGACAATTTTAGCGATCAGATCCTCGTCTGTTACAGTATCCTTTCCGTTGTTGTAAGTGATGTTGTATACATCCTTATCCAAATCAACGGAAATCGTGCCGGACTTTGAAATCTCCCACTTATAGGAAACCCAGTAATCCGTACCATCTACAGTTGCAGATACGCCAAGACAGCCGTTAGCAAAGGCAACATTGGAATTGGCTTCAAATACCAGATATACCGTCTTACCCATAGACTTCGGCGCAAAGCTGATATTGTAGTTTCCGCTATCCTCGGTGATTTTTGCGTGGATACCCTCAGTTGTCTGACTGGTTGTGGTAGTCGTTTTTGTCGTGGTGGTAGTTTCAGAGCCGTCTGAAGTAGTAGTCGGTTTCGTTGTGATTGTTCCGCCGTTGCTGTACAGATCATCCGGCAGCTCATCCAGTGTGATGCAGTAGTCACTCTGGTACATCTCGATCAAATCGTCCTTCTTATTGAAGAGCTCGTTGGTCAGGAAGTTGGTGCTGTCCGATCCGCCATCATACCACGGACAGAAATATAGCCAGCCAGCCTTTTCTGCAGTCAGATTGCCAACTGTCGGAATGCTGTCGTTCTCAGACATTGCAACCATCTTCTTGCTATCATACTTCTGCATGATGCTATAGAATGTGCTGCTGATGGCGCTGTCATTGTGATTGAGCACTGCCGAGCCGGTAGACCAGTCAGTGCAGTTATACTTATCGTATGCGATCAGGTCAACATACTCATCTCCCGGATACCAATCCGCAGAAGTTTCATATGCATAGCTGTTCCACTCCCAAATCAGGTTGTGCAGACCATATTCCTCGGTCAGGGTCTTGTAAGTCAGCTTCCACAGGTCCTTGTAAACCTTCGAACCGGACTTGCCCCACCAGAACCAAGAACCAGTCTCTCCGCCGCCGCCTTCTGCTTCATGCAGCGGGCGGAAGATGAGCGGAACGTTGGCATCCTGAAGCTTCTGCAGTTCAGCAGCCAGATTCTTCAGGCAAAGCATATAATACTCGTATTCCTTGGTACCTTCAACGATTGCCTTGGAGGTATCGAAATCAGTTTCCTTCGGAACATAAGTAGCATCTGCCCACGCAACGCTGTCACCCAGTGTATAGCTGGAGAAATTCTTCGGAACGGTAATATGCCAGGAAGCGGTTGCGATACCCTGCTTGCTTGAATCATACGGATTGTTGTTGACCCACTCAATAATACGATTGGTCGTGCCGTCCTCGCTGCCATACAGCGGATTGCAGTTCAGATAGTCGAAGCCACGGATTGCCGGAAGCTTTCCGGTGGTATCCTTGATATAGTCGAACTCATAGGGAAAATCGTGCGGGCCATACTTGTAGATTTCCTGCTGTCCAGAAATGATGTGCTCACCGTAAACGCTTGCCATGTAGGACATCAGGCTCTGTGCCTGAGAAGTTGCGCTCGGGTCGCAGCAGGTCGTCTGGGAAGCAGAGATATCCGGAAGGGAAGCCTCTTCAATAGTCAGGTAGTCAATGTCAGTCCAGCCCCAGCTGCTCTTCACAGTGATTTCATTTTCACCGGCATTCAGTTTCACCGTACCACATGAAACATCAGCCCACTCATTTGCAGCGGTCTTTGAACAACTAAACTGTCCCTGATCCACACCATTTACAAGCAAATTGTGAAGCTTATCTCCAAACGGTGCAGCATAGCGAATTGTAACATTGTACATGCCTGTGGATTCTACAGAAACATTTACAGTTGCAGTCTCTCCGCCATTTTCCAAAAATACGAACTTGTCGCCAGAAGCGCCTTCCTGCCAACGCTCTGTTCCATTTTCCTGAATCGTAGCACCAACAGGAGTGCCATCTTCAAACTCATACTTCTGTGCACCTGCAGCAGACGTTGAGAATGAATAACACAGCATGCAATTGCATGCCAAAACACTGGCGGTCAACAGCGTCAGTGTTTTTCTTGAAAGTTTTTTCATTGGGAACCTCCTCAAATTTTCAAATTAAATATAGTATACCATATTCTCTGTGGAATGTCAATCGTTTTTGTCTTATTTAAACAACTTTTTTATTCTAGTTTCTTATGATATCTTAACAGAGCCAGATTTTCCTATATTTAAATTGATAACAAATAGCACAGAAAATACATCGTGTAAAAAGTGCGTAAAATCTTAAAAACTGCGACTTGTCCACTTGTCATTTTTTCATTTTTGTGGTATACTATGTCTACAAGCGAATTTCTTTGGGGAAGGAGTGTAAGTCTATGCTGCATCATTTAAAAAGATGGGATCGCTCGCTGCTCTTGTGGATGCAGGAACATTTGCGAAAGGGCGGCGTCACACTTTTCATGAAAATCACCACATTTCTCGGAAATGGCGGTATCATTTGGATTGCTGCCTGCCTATGTCTGCTCTTTCGCCCTGAAGCACGCCGTGCAGCTGCGTCCGGTTTGATTTCACTGCTCTTTTCTGTGATGATTAACAACGCAATGCTGAAAAATTTGGTGGCACGTATCCGCCCGTTTGACCATATTCACGAACTCAAAATTCTGATTCGCCGGCCAAAAGATTTTTCATTTCCCTCTGGGCACACATCCAGTTCTTTTGCTGTTGCAACCGTTTTCCTCTGTATGCTTCCGCTTTGGATTGGAATTTCGGCATTGCTTCTCGCCTCGCTCATCGCATTTTCCAGATTGTATCTGGGTGCACATTATCCCTCTGATGTGCTGTGTGGCATGCTGCTGGGAATTCTGTTCGCATTCCTCGCACAAATTCTGGTTCACGTTCTGTTGGATAACTGCACATGGATGCCGGAGGCAATCCGCCTTTGGTTTCCGAAAGCGTAAGTCTAAAAAGCCAAAATGGAAAAAGGTGTACAGTGCAAGATTTCCTCTCTGCGCTGTACACCTTTTTGAATCAAAATTTTCTCGAATCAGTCCAGGTTTTCCAGATCTTTCTGCCAAAGTGCAACACAGGCATCACTGGGCATCCGCCAATCGCCACGGGGCGACAGCGTCACGCTGCCGACTTTCGGTCCATCCGGCAGGCAGCTTCTCTTGAACTGCTGGGAGAAAAAGCGCCAGTAGAACTTGCGGAGCCACTTCAAGATCATCGCATCATCATAGGCACCCTCAAACGCATGCTTTGCCATCCGGTAAATCTTATGCGGTGCAAATCCGAATCGAAGCACATAGTACAAGAAGAAGTCGTGAAGCTCATACGGCCCGACAATGTCCTCGGTCTTTTGCGCAATCGTGCCGTCCTGCTCCGGCGGGAGCAATTCCGGACTCACTGGCGTATCCAGCACATCCTGCAAAATATTGGAGAGTTCCTGCGGTGTCTGCGATGCCTCATAAGAAACCAAATACCGCACCAGTGTTTTCGGAATGGAAGCGTTTACCGCATACATACTCATATGATCGCCGTTATAAGTCGCCCAACCCAGCGCAAGCTCTGAGAGGTCACCGGTACCGATGACAATTCCGCCGGTCTGGTTGGCGAGATCCATTAGCACCTGCGTTCTCTCACGTGCCTGAGAGTTCTCATAGGTGACATCATGAACCGACTCCTTGTGTCCGATATCCGCAAAGTGCTGCCGCACACTGTCTTGAATGGGGATCTCACGCAGCGTTGCACCATACGCCTCCGCCAACCGGCAGGCATTCTGATAGGTGCGGTCTGTTGTTCCAAAACATGGCATCGTCACAGCAACAATTCCGGCAGGATCTAGGTGACACAGCTGGAATGCGTGCACCATAACGATCAGCGCCAACGTGGAGTCTAATCCGCCGGACAACCCCACCACAGCAGATTTGCAGCCGATGTGCTTCAGACGGGTTGCAAGTCCGGTTGCCTGAAGCATCAGGATTTTTTCGCATCGCTGTGAGAGCATCTGACTTCCGTGGGGAATAAACGGGGTAGAATCAATGTACCGGTTCATTGCTGTTTCTGTCAACGCCATAGAAAACGTTGTCTTTTGTACTGTATTCATCGGCTCAGAGAGAAACGTATTGGAACGGCGGCGTTCTCCTGCCAACCGCTGCACGTCTACAACCGCAGTAAGGATTCCCTGTGTAAACAGCTTCGACTCCGCCAGAATTGAACCGTTTTCCAGAATCAAATTGTGTCCGGCAAATACCATGTCCTGTGTAGACTCTCCAACGCCGGCATCAGCATACAGATATGCACACAATAAGCTGCCGGACTTTGCCTGAAGAATTGTGCGCCGATAGTTCTCTTTTCCGATGATCTCATCGCTGCACGACAGATTGACGATAATTGTTGCGCCGGATTTTGCCATTGCCACAGATGGCGTATCACCAACCCAAACATCCTCGCAGATCTCTACTCCAAACGAAAAGTCGGGGAGCTCTGCACAGCTGAAAACTTGCAATGCGCCAAACGGAACCACATACACTTCCGCATTCTGATGCCATGTGACGGAAAGTGTCCCATTGGCATCCGGCCCTTTTGCAAAATGCCGCATTTCATAAAACTCGCTGTAGTTGGGCAAATTCTTTTTCGGCACCAAACCCAAAAGCTTGCCGGCATAGCAGACGGCTGCGCAGTTATACAGCGCACCCTCCAGCGCATAGGGAAGCCCCACCACCAGAATTGCGGAAATATCCTTTGTTTGTTCCAAAATGTCTGACAGCGATATTTTTGCACCATTCAACAGGGTTTCCTGTAAAAACAAATCGCCGCAGGTATATCCTGTGAGGCAAAGTTCCGGAAACACCACCAATTTTGCACCATCAGCAGCTGCTTTTTGAAAAGCAGAAACAATCTGTTCTGCGTTATAAGTACAATCCGCCACACGAAGCGGCGGGGTTACACAAGCGACCTGAATCAATCCATCTTTCACTTCTGTCTGCAACTCCTTTATACATCTTCTGAAATCAAAATTGCCCTGCTTTTTGGCAAAGACAATTCTTCTCAGTTTCTATTATACTCGAAAACCGCAAAAAAAGCAAGCTGTCAAATCATAATAAATTCGCTGCTTGCATAGCCGATTAGCCCTTGGTAAGAAATCACATCCCAATTTCCGGTTCTGCTATAAACTGTGACAAATGCACCGTTGGGAATCGACCCGATGATTTCACCTTGCATAGATGGAAATTTTCGCAAATTTAGGTTGCTTCCATCTGTCACCACAGTTCCACGGAAAATCGGTCCCGCCTCCACGAGCGGAATTCCAAAATAATCGCAGAGGGACTGCGTCAGATTTATTGCAATGTTGGTAAGATTCTCCCGAATCCAATTCGCATCCTGCTCATTGTCGTGATACCCAATTTCGCACAAAATTGCCGGTGCTTTGGTTTGCGTCACTTCTCCCAAGGTTGTTGTTGGACGAGCAGTACATTTATCCGGCAGGGGATAAATGCTCATAAAATTGTTTGCTGTAATCACTGCAAGCTTCTGACTATATGCATCGTATGGAGAGTAGTAGATATCAATTCCACGCAATTGCCCCGACAAATTTTCCGGTGCCGCATTGCTGTGCAAGGCGAGATGAACGTCGAAATATCCCGCATTGGAATCGGCAATTGCGCCTGCAACATTTCTCTCCGGATCATTGCGGACATAAGAAATTCCACTGGAACGAAGGTATGGTTCCATCCGATCTGCAAGTAGATTCATATATTCCTCTTCCGTTCCGCCGCCTGTGTAAGCGTTCCACTCCTGTGTGGAAGGACTCAAAAAAACACTTGGCATATTCCATAAGCCTCTTTTCTATCGAAAGATTTTGAAGTAACATACTTCTATTTTCAATTTATTCCGGCAGCTCGAAAAATGTTCCGTTGCATTCCGTCTTAATTTATGATACAATAAAGATAAGTTTCGAAAAGGAAGTGGTTGATTTGAAAAACAACAAAATGGTCACGTCTATTCTGCACTATGCCATGATTACTGTAGGTATTATGATTTACAGTATTGCACTGGAAATGTTTTTGGTGCCAAATTCCGTGCTGGACGGTGGACTAACCGGTATCGCACTCATGATAAATTATAAGACCGGCATTCTGCTTGGTGCAGTGACTTTCGTTCTCAACTTTCCCTTTGTCCTCTTGGGATGGCGCATGCTTGGAAAAAGATTTGCATTTTCCTATTTCTATGCAATGATTCTCCTGACTGTCTGCACAGCACTCCTGCATGATGTCAGCCCTATCACAGACAATGAATTGCTCTCCATTGTCTTTGGCGGAATTCTCCTTGGAATCGGTGTAGGTCTTGTCATCAAAGGCGGTGCATGTCTGGACGGAACAGAATTGCTCGCCATGATCCTCAGCAAGAAAATCCCCGTTTCTGTCGGACAAGTAATTCTGGCAACCAATCTTTTGATTTTCTCCGTATCCGGATTCATGTTTGGCATTGACCGTGCACTCCTATCCCTGCTCACTTACATCATCGCCTCTAAATTGATCGATCAGATAGAAACCGGGTTCAACGAGGCAAAGCAAACCATCATCATTTGCAACGACGGAACTACGATCGCTTCTGAAATCTACGCCAAGCTCGGACGAACCATGACCATTCTGGATGCACACGGTCTTATCAGCGGCAAAAAAGATATGATGTACTGCGTCATCACTCGTTTGGAACTAATGGAACTGCGGAGAATTGTTGCCAAATACGATGGCAGTGCATTCATTACCGTTTCGGATATTTCAGAGATCATTGGCAATCACATCAAGCAAACCTCGGAGCAAAAGACAGAGGAAATTGCGCAGCGTCCAGATTTCCGTGAAACACTGGAGGAAGAACAAAAGGAATTGGCTGAAAATCACAAGTAAGCATTCAAAAATCAAACATAGAAAAAGTGAGCACCTCCATTCCACAGCGGAAAAGAGGTACTCACTTTTCATTTCAATTTCTTTGAAAAATCGTTATTCCTGAACGAGCTGCTTCATGTCGTAAAGACCGGCCGGCTTTCCGCACAGGTAAACGGCTGCATTCACAGCACCAACTGCAAATACCGTCTTCGAAGCGGCACTGTGCGACAGGGTGATCACTTCATCCTGTCCGGCAAAAATCACATCGTGCTCTCCAACAATGGTACCGCCACGAATGGAATGCATTCCGATTTCCTTCGGATCACGCTTCATCCGTCTTGCATGGCGGTCATACACATAATGGTATTCGTTGTCCAGCGTTTCGTTAATGGCGTTGGCAATCATGATTGCTGTACCGCTGGGTGCGTCGATCTTCTGATTGTGGTGCTTTTCCACGATTTCGATATCGAACTGACCGCCCAGTACAGTTGCCGCTTTCTTTGCCAGCTCTACCAGCAGGTTGATGCCCAAAGACATATTGAAAGTGAAAAATACAGGGATTTGCTGTGCAGCCGCCTGAATTTTTCCGATCTGCTCCTCCTGATAGCCGGTTGTCGCCAGAACCAAGGCCACATTGTTCACCAGTGCATATTCCAGAAGTCCATCCAGAGAGGACGGATTTGAAAAGTCGATGATGACATCCGGCACACTCGCCAGATCTGACGGCTTTTCTACAATCGGGAAATCCGCATACTTGGCAGTATAGGAGTCGATTCCACCGATTACCGTACAATCCTCACGGCCCTGAATACAAGAGGCAACAGTATGCCCCATCTTTCCGTTTGCGCCGCAAATTACAATTTTTGTCATATTCCTGCCTCTTTTCACGTAAACGTTGTTCTGCTTACTTTGCAATCATTCCATATGCCAACAGAGTCTCACGCATTGCTTCCTTATGCGCATCGCTCATATCCAGAAGCGGCATTCTGCACGGGCCAGAGGGCATACCAAGCTGGTTCATCGCATCCTTTACCGGAATTGGATTGACTTCCATAAACAGATCGTTGATCAAGCGCAAATACTTCAGCTGCAATTCCGATGCTGCTGCAAAGTTATTTTCCAAGCAGTACTGCGTCATCTGGTGAGTTTCCTTCGGCAAAACGTTGGACAGAACAGAAATAACACCCTTACCGCCCAGAGACATAATCGGAACGATCATGTCGTCATTACCGCTGTAGATGTCGATCTTGTCGCCGCACTTTGCAGCTACCTTTGCGGTATAGCCAATGTTTCCGCTTGCTTCCTTGATGGCAGCAATGTTCTTATGCTCTGCCAGTGTTTCTACTGTGCTAACATCAAATCCAACACCTGTCCGGCTGGGAACATTGTAGAGGATGATCGGCAGATCTACACTATCTGCAATTGCGTTGTAGTGCGCTACAAGGCCACGCTGTGTGGTCTTGTTGTAATACGGGGTAACGATCAGCAGACCGTCTGCACCAAGCTCCTGCGCTTCCTGAGAAAGCTCAATTGCATACTTGGTATCGTTGCTGCCGGTTCCGGCAATAACCGGAACACGGTTGTGTGTGTGATCGACTGCGAACCGGATGCACTGACGGTGCTCATCGTCTTCCAGTGTAGAAGATTCGCCAGTAGTACCACAGATGATGATCGCATCTGTGCCGTTTTCGATCTGAAAGTCAATGTTTCTTCCCAGACCCTCATAGTCCACAGTTCCATCTGCCAGCATCGGCGTAATAATGGCAACGCCTGCGCCAGTAAAAATTGTATTTTTCATGGTAATTACCTCCCAATGGTAATTCATTTGCAAAGAACTTGTTGCAATTCCAATCAGATTAATCCATATAGCCCTTTGCTGCCAGCAGTTCTGCCAGCAGTACACCGCCGCCTGCTGCACCACGGAGTGTGTTGTGGGACAGGCAGACAAACTTATAGTCAAACATAGTGTCTTCTCTCAGGCGGCCAACAGAAACTGCCATACCGCCCTCAATGTTCCGATCCAGCTTAGCCTGCGGACGATCGTCTTCCTGGAAATAGTGGATGAACTGCTTCGGTGCAGAAGGCAGCTCCAGATCCTGCGGAACACCCTTGAAGTCTTCCCAAATCTTCAGGATTTCTTCCTTCGACGGCTTCTGCTCAAACGATACAAATACAGCAGCAGTGTGTCCATCAGAAACCGGCACACGCAGGCACTGCGTTGTAATCAGCGGGCTGTCAGCGCTCACGATCTGACCGTTTTCAATCTTACCCCATACCTTCAGCGGTTCCTTCTCCGACTTCTCTTCCTCACCGCCGATATACGGAACAATGTTATCGAGAATTTCCGGCCAGCGCTCAAAGGTCTTACCAGCGCCGGAAATTGCCTGATACGTGCATGCCAGAACATTCTTAATGCCGTACTTCCGCAGGGGAGACAGCGCCGGCACATAGCTCTGAATGGAGCAGTTGGACTTTACTGCAATAAAGCCACGCTTTGTTCCAAGGCGCTTCCGCTGGCTTTCAATGATTTCAATGTGCTCCGGATTTACTTCCGGAACAACCATCGGTACATCCGGCGTAAAACGATGTGCAGAGTTATTGGAAACAACAGGGCATTCTGCCTTGGCATAGCGCTCTTCCAGTGCACGAATTTCATCCTTCTTCATATCAACTGCGCAGAATACAAAATCAACCATGCCAGCAATCTTGTCTACGTCTGCAGTTGCGTCGAACAGAATCATATTCTTCATTGCTTCCGGCATCGGCTTCTGCATTGCCCAGCGATTGCCAACTGCTTCCTCATAGGTCTTTCCAGCCGAGCGGGGAGAAGCTGCCAATGCAGCCACATGGAACCAAGGATGGTTCTCCAGAAGCGTAGCAAACCGCTGGCCAACCATACCAGTTGCGCCGATAATGCCAACCTGATACTGTTTCATTTCGTCATTCCTCCAAAAAATTCTTAAAAATATGAAAAAACCGGTTGAAAACCGGCGGCTCATGCGATATAATAGAATAGAATGACGTGCACCAATTCAGTGCATCGCCGATAGCACTCCATCATAACGATGACAGTCATACCCCTCTTCGGAAATATGCCCAGAAGCTGTGTCACCGGTACAGCCTCTTCGGCACGCACGCCTTTTTGCTCTGCATTTCTTGCGGACTGGTATCCTGTCAGAACATACTCTTCGTGAGTGCGCCTCTACCTATTCCTATCATATCATTTCTGTGGGAATTTGTCAATATTAATTTTCGAAAAACAGGAGATACCCATGAAAAAATCAGATTTTTATTACAATTTGCCGGAAGAACTCATCGCACAGACGCCCATTGAGCCACGAGATCACTCCCGTCTGATGCAGATTGACCGAAACACAGGCGAAATCCAGCACAAGCATTTTTACGATCTCTATGACATCCTGCAGCCTGGCGATCTGCTTGTCATGAATGACTCCCGTGTTTTGCCGGCACGTCTGTATGGAGAGAAAGTAGATAACGGTACCTTTATTGAATTTTTGCTCTTGGAGCAAAAAGGGGAGAAGCTCTGGGAAATCATTTGCCGTCCCGGAAAAAAAGCAAAGGTCGGCGTGAAGTTTTCCTTTGGCGGCGGACGACTGATCGGCGAAGTGATAGAAGTAAAGCCGGACGGAAACCGCATCGTGCAGTTTACCTGTGAGGGAAACTTTTACACTGCACTGGAAGAAATCGGACAAATGCCGCTTCCGCCGTACATCCACGAAAAACTGAAAGACAAGGAGCGTTACCAGACGGTTTACTCCAAGGAACTCGGTTCCGCAGCGGCACCGACAGCCGGACTGCATTTCACAAAAGATATGCTGAAGAAGCTGAAAGAGAAAGGTGTAAACGAAGCCTATGTGACACTGCATGTTGGCCTGGGAACATTCCGTCCGGTAAAGGAAGATGATGTCCTGCAGCACCAGATGCACAGCGAACACTACCATCTTCCGCAGGAAACTGTAGATATGATTCGTGAAACAAAGAAAAACGGCGGTCGTGTTATTGCAGTCGGAACTACCTCTTGCCGGACACTGGAAGCCGTTGCAACTGCACATCACGGCGAACTGGTAGCAGAAGACGGCTATACGGATATTTTCATCTATCCCGGCTATCAGTTTAAGGTGCTGGATGGCTTGGTCACGAATTTTCATTTGCCGGAAAGCACTTTGATTATGCTGATCTCTGCATTTCTGGGATATGAAAAGACCATGCACGCCTACGAAATCGCTGTACAGGAAAAATACCGCTTCTTCAGCTTTGGCGATGCTATGTGCATTCTGCCAGAGACTAACTAAATGAGCATGCATACGCCTGAAGAATTACAGCAGATTATCACACAGATTGACACAATTGACTGGTCGCAATATCATACAGCATATGGAAACGCATCCGGAATCGAAACCAATCCGAAAAAATGGTGGGAAAGATTTCTTCCAATGTCCATGATAATGCATCGTCACAGATATTTTGACGAGGATTGCAGAGATCAGGCAAATATCGCAAAATGGCTAAAAATACTTTTTGCAGAGCAGGAAATGGATGCAAGGAAAGCAGCATCAAAATTAGAGAATGCACTCTGCCACCAACATGTTATGGTTGCAGATGCTGCACTTCCTGCTTATGACATTTTGATATATTGTCTAAAGACAACTGACAGTGCGTTATTGACAGAAGATTTGCTGGATATTTTACGTGGTTTTGCTGCTGGTGTCTCCAAAATCCAATTTGGTGCAACATGGGCGGTTTCTCTTCGAAAAAAGTTGATGCAAGATGAAAGTATATTTGCATCTTATTTTTCCAAAGAAGAGAAAGAAACTCTTATTGCAGCGTTTGCTAAGGAGATTTGCACATTGCTGCAAACTCCTCCGATTATGACACAAGGATAAAACAGAAAGGAATTTACACGAATGTTTACACTTTTAAAAACCGAAGGATATGCCCGAAGAGGCATCTTTGAAACTGTACACGGCACCATTCAGACACCATTCTTTATGAATGTAGGAACTGCCGCAGCCATCAAAGGCGGAATCTCTTCCATCGATCTTGAAAATCTGAAGTGCCAGGTGGAGCTTTGCAACACCTATCATTTGCACCTGCGCCCGGGAGACAAGATTGTGCACCAAATGGGCGGACTGCATCAATTCATGAACTGGCATCGTCCGATTCTCACAGACAGCGGCGGATTTCAGGTGTTTTCTCTGGCGAAGCTGCGCCGTATTAAGGAAGAGGGCGTTTACTTTCAGTCTCACATCGATGGCAAAGCAATCTTTATGGGTCCGGAAGAGAGCATGCGGATTCAATCGAACCTCGGTTCTACCATCGCCATGGCATTTGACGAATGCGTTGAGAATCCTGCACCGCTGGACTACGTGAAAAACTCCTGCGCCAGAACAACCCGCTGGCTGATTCGCTGTCAAAAAGAAATGCAACGTCTAAACAGTCTGGAGGGGACTATCAATCCGCATCAGATGCTGTTTGGAATCAATCAGGGCGGAACATATGATGACATCCGTGTCTCTCATATGCGGGAAATTGCAAAGCTTGGTCTGGATGGTTACGCCATTGGCGGTCTGGCAGTTGGTGAGCCAACAGAGATCATGTACCACATTATTGAGCAGGTAGAACCGCATATGCCGGCAGATAAGCCTCGTTATCTCATGGGCGTTGGGACTCCGTCTAACATCATTGAGGGCGTTGCACGTGGTGTGGACATGTTCGACTGCGTTATGCCGAGCAGGAACGCTAGACACGGAACCATTTTCACATGGGATGGCATCCTGCACATCACAAATGCTGCCTATGAAACAGATTCTCAGCCGCTTGACCCCAAGTGTGATTGTCCGGTATGCCGGAATCACACCCGTGCCTATGTGCGTCATCTGTTCAAAGCAAAGGAACAGCTTGCCGGACGCCTTGCCGTCATGCACAACCTTTATTTCTATAATACGCTGCTGGAACGAATTCGTGAGGCACTGGACAAAGGGAAGTTCGCACAGTTTCGCAAGGAATACAGTGAACGTCTGGCACAGAGAATCTAAGCAGAGCAGGCAGATTTCTTCGAACAAATCTTAAACACAAAAACGGACGCTGTCAAAGGGCAGCGTCCGCAAGTGTTACGTCGATTTGAAATGGTTTTGTTTGTGCTTCAGCGTAAGATTACTCGTAAATCGGTTCCAGAACAGCGTATTTTCCATCCGAACGCTTGTAGACTACATTTACCTCATCCGTGCTTGCATTGATGAACATAAAGAATGTGTGTCCGATCAGATCCATCCGCAGGATTGCTTCTTCCACGCTCATGGGATTCATCACAAATTTCTTGTGACGAATTACCTCGTGATCTTCTTCCTCCACAGTATCATCTGCCGGAATATCATAAAAGGCAGTGGTCTTTAGCTTCTTTTCTACACGTGTCTTATTCTTGCGAATCTGGCGAATGATCTTATCAATCGATGCATCCAGTGCATCTTCCTTATCTACAGCAGACTGCTCTGCACGGTAAATCATATTGTTGTAGGTGACAGTCAATTCAATGACCATGAGATTCTTGTGGTTTGCCATTGTGATTTTGGCATCTGCTTCTTCACCGAAAAATTTGTCCAGTCTTGCGCTCAGTCGTTCTTCTGCGTACTCTGTAAACTTCTGGGGGATCTGCATTTTTTTTGCGGTAATTGTAATTTTCATGATAAGTTCCTCCTTCTGCATGCTCTTTTTCATCCAAGAGAATTCAAAGAACTGCTTGTTTCTCTTATTATAACATACTCCTATTTTTTTGGCAAGCATATTCTTGAATTTTGTGTAATTTGAACAAAAGAAAAATTCTGATTTGGACAATTTGCATGTGGATAATCTCTGATTTTTGTAAAATATTGTAAGATCATCCGATATACCATCTTGCATTCCATAAAACTTTTTGGAATCCGCCCGAATCTTATACTTGCATATTTGAAAAAAATGTATTATGATAGAGATGGAATTTATCCTTTATCTAAGTTACTGGAGGTGTATTTATCCTATGCTTGAAACAGTTCTCACATCGCTGCAAAAAATGCCATTCTATTCTATTGCACTCAGTGCAGTTGTTGTGTTTTTCATTGCGATTAGTATTCTCACAATGTTCTCTCAAGCAAAAAAAGAAAAAACCGTAGAACAGCTTCGTTGGAAAAAGGTAAGCGCAGACATGGCGCTCTTTGATGCTTCCAAGCGGCTCATCATTCCGCTGGAGGCGGACGAGATTCTCGTGGGGAGGCATGGCTCAGCGGATATTCGGTTTGCAGACATGAGTGTTTCCAGATATCATGCGATCCTCTATGTTTCCAACGGCGTATGGAGTATTGTCGATTTGGGCTCCAAATCCGGAACATTTGTCAATGGCAGACGAATCCGCTCTCAGGTGCGTTTGAAAGACCAAGACGAGATTCAGTTTGGAAACAAACGTGTTGTTATACGGCAAAGGAGGCGAAAGCAAAATGTATAAAAACGGACTCTTCTATGGGAAGTGCACTGCAATTGTGCTTATTACACACATTGTTATGCTGGCTGCGATTTTGCTCCGTGGAAAATATGAAAACCCGCAGCAAATCATTCCGCTTGCGGTTGCAGTCATTGGCTTAGACATCGTCTATTGCACTGTACTGAAGCTCTTCTACAAACAGATGACATACACCCTTGATTTTATGCTGATTCTGCTTTTAAACATCAGCGTAATCTTTCAGTCCTGTTTTGGCAGCATCGGTTTTTCGTTCAAGCACTATATCACTTGTATCGTTGCACTTGCCGCATGCCAGCTCGGATTTCTTCTCACGAGGAATCACATGTGGATTCAATCAAAAAAGACTGCACTTTACATTGTCTTAGTCGTTCTCATGTTAAGCATCATCTTTTTGACGGGAAGCCGAAGTATGTGGATCAACATCGGCTCCATTAGCATTCAGCCCTCTGAATTTATGAAACCAGTGTTTGTGCTGCTGTGTGCCACATCCATCCGGGAACAGCACGCAAAGAAAAAGATTCTGTTTTTCTATATCTCAAAAGAAATGATCATTCTATCCGTTGCTTTTGTCGCAATTGCCGGATTGCAATGGTGGAGCCGCGATCTTGGTTCTCTTCCCACATTTGCTGCCGCATACGGATGTGCGCTGGCGTGCCGGCTCTGTTATCCAAAGGCAAAGTTTTCCAAGAAAACAATTGTTGGAATCAGCGTTATTGGTGTTATTGTCATTGCTGCTGCACTAAAATTTGCGCCTGGGTACGTACAGGATCGACTGTCCGTTGACATCTGGAATCAGATGGACGGAAATGGATACCAGCAGTGTCAAGCGCTGATTGCCATTGCAGAAGGCGGACTTTTTGGAAAAGGACCCGGCTGCGGTTCTCTCCACAATGTGTTTGCCTATGAAACGGATATCGTTTTCTCCACGATCTGTGAAGAGTGGGGCTTCTTGGTAGCACTTTTGACAATTGTGATTCTGATGGCAATGATGCTGCTTCCCATGATCAACAAACCGAGAAGCTACTTCCACACTACCATGATTCTTGGCGCAGTTGCAGTCATGATCGTACAAATGGGATTGAACATCTTTGGTTCCTGCAATCTAATTCCGTTTACCGGTGTTACCATCCCGTTTATCTCACAGGGCGGAAGCTCTATGCTAACAAGCGGATTTTTAGCCGGAATGCTAAAGGCTGGGCAATCTCCGGTATTCCGAAAAGTAGAGCAGAAGCCTGTAAAAGCTTCCGCTGCTGCGAAGAGAAAGGCGGCTCATCGATGAAAAGCATTCAAAGTATTCGGCGTGGAGAGCGCCTAATTATCCTTATTTTGATCGTGTTTTTTCTGGGCATGGCAATTCTTGTTTGGAAGGTTGTTCACGAATCCGCATTCTATATGTCCCATTCCAGCGACGTTACTCTTGGCATGGTGTACGACCGAAAAGAACAGGTCTTGTTTGACCCAAATGCCAGCACCGAAACCTATGATCCATCCTATTTTATTGATGTGGGGAATGTCATTGGTGACGACAGCGGACAGATGACCAACACATTGGTTTCAGAGAACATCGAAGATCTGCAAAACTACAGTCTAATTTTTGGTGCCACACCACACGGAAATGCGGCAATCTATAGCACTTTAGACCATAGCGTCAATCAAACTGTATACAATGCCTTCGGCAGCAAAAACGGCGCTGCGATTGCCTACAATTATCAGACCGGTGAAATTTTGGTATGCGTCAGCAAGCCAAGTGTCAATGTTCTGGATGAATACACCAATGTATCAGAACTTCCGGAGGGAAGCTTAATCTGTAAAGCATTCTATGAAACCGTTCCCGGTTCCACACAGAAAATTGCAACCACAGCTGCTGCATTGAAAGAATACGGTTATGATGGACTTCTGTCAAGATCTTACACCTGCAACGGAATATACACCACCAAATACAATCAGCAAATCAAGTGCCACGATCTCAATGGTCACGGCACGGAAAACATCATCCAAGGATTTGAAAACAGCTGCAATCCGTTTTTTGCGCAGCTTGTACAGGATCTTCCATTGGATCGGCTGATCTCAACATATACCCAGATGGGAATTTCCGTAAACGGTGCCAAACAGAATGTCATTGACATTGATGGAATCTCCTCTTTTAGTGCCTCTGCGCTGCTCACAGATACCAGCGATTTTGACACCATGTGGAGCTGCATGGGGCAGAGTGAAACACTCGCAAGTCCCTGTCAGATGATGATGTGGGAAAGTGCTATTGCCAATGCAACAGGGCAGGTTACCATGCCGCATTTGATTGACCACAAAACAAGTGTTACAGGAAAGACAACCTACACTGCAAAAACATCCTATGGAGACACCATCTTTTCTGCAGAAATCGCATCCGAACTGAAACAGATCATGCGTCAGAACGGACAGGATCGTTATGCTTCTATCGGCTATCCGGTAGGTGTAAAAAGCGGTACAGCACAAGTGGAAAACGGCGCAAAGGAAAATTCGCTGCTTGTCGGATTTAACGATGATCCGAATCTTCCCATTGCATTCTGCGTGGTAATCGAAGATCGTATTTCCGGCGAACTGTCCACTTCTGATTTGGTTTCTACAATGCTGCAGGCGCTGGATTCGTCGCTGCATGCTTAATCAGAAAATTTCTCACAGAAGCCAAGAAAAGCTCTCACAGTGTATTGTGAGAGCTTTTTTGATACTTTTCGATTTTGTCTTTTTCCGATTAAAGCGAATTGATCTTCTTAAACATATCCTGCATTTTTGCATCTGTTGCTGCAATGGTTTCTGCGCATTCTTTCAGTTCTCCAGTCAATGTCGCAGCGACCTTGGGATCACCAGTTGATTTGTAGTGCAGCTGATGTTCCAAGCTTGCCCAAAAGTCCATTGCAATCGTTCGAATCTGGATTTCAACCGGTGCGATCTGTACGCCTGTGGACATGTGCACAGGAACATCCAGAATCATATGAAAGCTGCGGTAGCCATTCGGCTTCGGATTTTTGATGTAGTCCTTAATCTTTCTGAGATGGAACCCGCTTTGCACTGTGAGAAGATCTGCAATTGCATAGATATCATCAATGTAATAACAGATCACACGAACACCAGCAATATCCATCAAGTTATTTCTGGCGCTCTCCGGCGTAACCGGCATACCTTTTCTCTGTAATTTCCCGACAATGCTCTGCGGTGTTTTGATCCGGCTTTCAATGTTATGAATGGGATTTCTTTGAAAACGCATGCTAAACTCATTGTCAAAAATTCCGAGCTGAGTTTTTACCAGTTCAATTACGGAGTCATAGAGATGTTCCAATTCCAAAAATGAGTAAAATGCATCCTGAATCTGATCCTCTTTATTGGCGGGAACCACATCACGAATGGCATCCAGATAAAAATTTTTTTCATCCATTGACAATCACCTCCGAATGAAACAAAAAACGCACACAATTTTTGGGTTCTTGCGTACGTTTTTCGATAGTTGGCTTATGGGACTTTACGATTGTTCTTTTTGTTGAAATGCATGGATAGGAAACAGAACAACGCTCTGAGATTACGGAAGCAGACGGTTGATGTCACGCGGGAACATACTTGCCTGACGCACATTGGACAGTCCGAGGAGCTTCATTACCAGACGCTCCAAACCGATTCCCAAGCCGCCATGCGGCGGAAGACCGTATTTGTGTGCCTCCAGATAATACTTGAAGTCCTCCGGATCCAATCCCTGTGCATGCATCTTTTCCAACTGCTCCTGGTAATTATGGATACGCTGACCGCCACTGGTAATTTCCAATCCACGGAATAGCAAGTCGAACTTGTATGCCAGACGAGGATCTTCTCTCGAATTCATCGCATAGAACGGCGGCTTTGAGGACGGGAAGTGGGTGACAAAAATGAAATCACTTCCAAAAGTCTCCTTTGCATACTCGCAAATTGCAACCTCATCTTCCGGTTCCAGATCCAGCTTGTTCTTAGAGCCCTTGTTTCCGAGGATTTCCTTTGCCTCCAGCAGTGTTACACACGGAATCTCCTTGATAACCGGCACGTCTGCCTGAAGCAGATCCAGTTCATAAGCATAGTGCTCTTTGAGATATTCCATAACATAACGCAGCATAGCAGTTTCCATCGCCATAACATCGTACATGCTGTCAATATAGCCCATTTCAAAGTCAAGGCCAATATACTCGTTGATGTGACGAGAGGTCGCATGCTTTTCGGCACGATATACCGGTGCAATTTCGAAAACACGATCGAAAAATGCAACTGCAGTCTGCTTATAGAACTGCGGAGACTGGTTCAGGAATGCGGGCTTATCGAAATATTCCAGATGGAAGATATTCGCACCGCCCTCAGCGCCCTGTGCAACGATTTTCGGCGTATGGATTTCCGTAAAGCCTTCCTTCAGCATAAATTCACGGAATCCGCCTACAACGCCCTCCTGCACCTTAAAGATAGCACGCTCATATACGTTACGAAGTGCAACTGAGCGATTATCCAAGTTGACATCCAGAGAGCAGCCAAGCTTCTTGTTTGAAACTTTCAGCGGATAATCCTCGTTAGAGCCAGAGATCAGCTGCAATGCAGACAACTGCACCTCAACACCGCCAACTGCCTTTTCATTCTGCTTTACAACACCACGTGCCAGAACAAAATTACCCTCACGGAGTCCATCAATCGAATCCTTGCACTGTGCCGGTGCGTAAAGTGTCTGAATCAAGTAGCGTCCGGTTCTCAGAATGATAAATGCAAATTCGCTCATCTTGCGAATCTTATGCACACAAGCTCGAATGGTAATTTCTTCGCCCACATGATCGGCTGCTTCCGAGAAATCGAATTCCGACAGCAGCTGATCTGTACTGATCTGCAGAATGCCATCTTTCCGTTCCGGACGATACGCAGCCTCATTCACATAAGGCGTGCAGGAAACTTCGGTTTCCTTAACCGTTTCCTCAGAATCTGCTGCAGCTTCGCTTGTGCCTGAAACAAGAGTTGCTTCACTCAGCTTTTTCTCCAGAATTTCCTTCATTGCTGCAGGCGTGCAAACGCCACGGAGTTCTTTTGTGCACTGACCCATGAGGAATCCAAAGACTTTCTTTTCGCCGCTCTGATACTGTGCAACAGCGTCTGCCTGCTTTGCGAGAATCTCAGCAATGACTGCTTCTGCCTTTGAGGTATCATTGGCAATGAGCATTCCAGACTCTTCTGCAATGGTCTTTGCATCCTTTCCGGTTTCGATCATCTTACGCAGAATTTTCTTCGCATCGTTCTTAGAAACCTGCTCGGTATCTGCCATTTGAACCAGCTGCGCAAATTCCTGTGCAGAGAAGGGGAGCGCTTCCATCGTCACTTCACCCAAGTTTACACGGCGGAGCAGCTCAACAATAACAAAATTCGCAATGCTTTTCGGCTGCGGATATGCCTCCACGGCAGCATCATAGAAGTCGGAAACACGCTTCTGATTGACAATGATCTGCGCATCATTTTCCGGCAAACCGTACTGCTTGGTATAGCGTTCCATTCTCTTCTGCGGAAGTTCCGGAAGCATGCCACGAATTACATCCAGCATTTCATCTGTGAGATTTACCTGAAGAATATCCGGCTCCGGAAAATAACGATAGTCGTGCGCATTTTCCTTGCTTCTCATAGAAGTAGTTTCGCCCTTGTTATCATTGAAACGGCGGGTTTCCTGAATGACACGTTTTCCGGCATCCAGCAAACGGGACTGCCGCTTGATCTCATAATTGATTGCTCTTGTGATTGCCTTGAGAGAGTTCAGGTTCTTGATCTCCGCACGTGTTCCGAACTGTGTGTCCTCCGGACGCATCAAAGAGATGTTGACATCGCAACGCAGCGAACCCTGCTCCATCTTACAGTCACATACACCGGCATATTGCAGCAGCAGGCTGACTTTTTCAACAAACGCCTTTGCCTCTTCCGCAGAGGAGATATCCGGCTCTGTTACAATTTCAATCAGCGGAATACCGCAACGGTTATAGTCTGCCAGAGAAACGCCATTGAAATCATCGTGCACCAGCTTTCCGGCGTCCTCTTCCAGATGGATGTGGTTGATACGAATATACTTCTGACCATTCGGGGTATCGATGGCTACTTTGCCCTCCAGACACAGCGGATAATAGAGTTCCGAAATCTGATATGCTTTCGGAAGATCCGGATAGAAGTAATTCTTTCGGTCGAAAGAAGAGAACTTGCTAATATCGCAGCCCAGCGCCATACCTGCCTTTACAGCATATTCTACGGCTTTCTGGTTGATTACCGGAAGTGTGCCGGGCATACCGGTGCAGACCGGACAGCAGCGGGAATTGGGGCTTCCGCCGAACTCTGCGCTGCAAGTACAAAAAACCTTGGACTGTGTCAGAAGCTCCGCATGGATTTCCAAACCAATAACAGGAATATAAGATGACATAATAAAACACAGACCTCCTTAAAGTTTCGGTGCAACAGGTGTGAACTGCTGTTCAAAAGCATCTGCAACCTGCAAGATGGTTGCTTCATCGAACTGCTTGCCGACAATGGACATACCAATCGGCATTCCTGCTGCATTGTAACCGCACGGTGTCGAAATCGCCGGAAGGGAGGCAATGTTAACGGTAACGGTACAGATATCTGCCTGATACATTTTTACCGGATCCGAGATGTTCTCGTGAACACCGTATGCAACAGACGGCGTGGTTGGCGTCAGGATGACATCACATGTCTCAAAAATATGCGCATACTCTGCGGAAATCCGCTGCTTCAGTGCCAGCGCCTTCCGATAATATGCATCATAGTAACCGCTGGACAGAGCATAGTTTCCGAGAAGAATCCGGCGCTTCACCTCTTCGCCAAAACCCTCGCTTCTGGAATTGCAGATCAGTTCCTGGAACGTATCGCCAATCTCACTGCGATGACCATACTTGATTCCATCATAGCGAGAGAGGTTCGACGATGCCTCGGCGGATGCAATCAGATAATACGCAGCAACTGCATATTTCAGGCTGGGCATACTGCATTCTACCAGCTGTGCGCCCATGGATTCATATGCCCTTGCAGCCTGCATGACAGAATCACGAATCTCCGCATCAATGCCTTCCCCATAGAATTCCTTCGGAATGGCGATTTTCAAGCCCTTGATTTCCTTGCCAAGCTTGGCAGTATAGTCTTCCACATCCCGTTTAGAAGCCGTTCCATCATGCGGATCATATCCTGCAATCGCATTCAGAATCCAAGCACAGTCTTTTGCATTCTTGGCAATCGGCCCGATCTGATCCAGAGAAGAAGCAAATGCCACCAGACCATAACGGGAAACACGGCCATAAGTCGGCTTCAGACCGGTTACGCCGCAAAACGCTGCCGGCTGACGAATTGATCCGCCGGTATCAGAACCAATTGCTGCGGCGGCAAGAGAAGCTGCCACAATGGCTGCGGAACCGCCAGAAGAACCGCCGGGAACACATTCTGTATTGTACGGGTTTCGAGTCTTTGCAAAAGCAGAAGTCTGTGTGGAACCGCCCATTGCGAATTCGTCCATGCTTGCTTTGCCCAGCATTACAATATCCTGAGAAATCAGCTTTTCCATGACAGTTGCATTGTACGGCGGAATAAAGTCCTCCAGCATCTTAGAAGCACAAGTAGTCCGCACACCATCGGTACAGATGTTGTCCTTGATTGCAAAAGGGATCCCGCAGAGCATGCCTGCTTTTCCTGCATCAATCTTTTCCTGTGCTTTTTTTGCATCTGAAATTGCCTGTTCCGGTGTCACCGTAATATAGCTTTTCAGCACGTCATCATACTTCCGGATGCGATCCAGATAATCCTGCGTCAATTCTACCGCAGAGATTTTCTTTTGATCCAGCATCTGCCGCAGATGTTCTATTGTAAAATCCATATTGTTTTCCATCCGCCTCGTTTGGCGAACGCCTCCTTTTCATTTTCAGTACTGCACACAAAACATGGGCTTTGTTATTCTACGACCTTCGGCACAACAAAGCAGTTCTCATCGTGTACAGAATTCTGCAAGATTTTCTCTGTCGGGAAGCTTGGCTCCTTGACATCTTCTCTCAGGTCATACAGATAGACATTTTTATTGTCCGCATAGGCATCATATTCTACATCGATTTCTTTGACCGTGTCCATGATTCCAATAATGCTAGTCATCTCAGCTGCCATCTTCTCCATTTCATCCTCTGTGAAGCGAAGTTTTCCCAGTTCAGCCAAATATGCAATCATTTGTAAATCCAAATCCAATACCTCATTTCTGCATTCCGCACCCATGTAAAGCAAGCAAAACAGGAGTACGCATGTTATCCATGGCATGCCCGAACAGATTTGTTCGGCAAATATACCATATGGTCTGTTTTATTATAACACAGTGCCCCGTATTTTGCAAGTTTTTTCTTTGATGGAAGTATAAAATTCCTGATTTTCAAAAAATTTCAGGATATAACTTGATTTTTTTCTTGTTTTTCGTTATAATAGAAAGTGGTATTTTCAGAATAAGGAGGATTCTTATGCAGATTTCAAAGGCACAGGAAGCAGAACAGATGCTGACCTTTTCCAAAATGACCGGAATTGGAAATGATTACATCTATGTCAATTGCTTTCAGGAAACCGTTGTGAATCCGGAAAAGCTCTCGATTTTCATGAGTGATGTACGCTTTGGCGTAGGATCAGACGGTTTGGTTCTGATTCTTCCATCCGAAATGGCAGATTTTCGGATGCGAATTTTTAACGCTGACGGTTCTGAAGCAATGATGTGCGGAAACGCAACAAGATGCATCGGAAAATATGTCTATGATATGGGCATGACAGATAAGACAGAGATCTCTCTGGAAACAAATTCCGGAATCAAGTATCTGACGCTCTATCCTGGAGAGGATGGTAAAATCGAAAGCGTAAAGGTGGATATGGGAAAGGCGATTCTTGTTCCTCGTGACATTCCCGTGGATTCCGCTTTGGAGCGCTTCATTGCACAGCCTGTCGAGGTTGCAGGAAAGACCTATGAAATGACCTGCGTTTCTATGGGAAATCCACACGCTATTGTATTCCTGCCGGAAGTGAACTCTTTGGATCTGGAGAAAATCGGACCTTCTTTCGAACATCATGTGCTTTTCCCGAATCGTGTCAACACAGAATTCGTGCGCGTCATCAATGATCACGAGCTCCAGATGCGTGTTTGGGAACGGGGAAGCGGCGAAACATTCGCCTGCGGAACCGGTGCCTGTGCAACCGCAGTTGCAGCAGTTTTGAATGGCTACTGCAAGAAAGGTGAGGAGATTCTGATTCACCTGCGCGGCGGTGATCTGCGCATCATCTATCACGAAGATGAAAATGTCACAATGATTGGACCGGCGACCTATGTGTTTGAGGGGAAAATCAATGTACCGGTTTCTTGCAGAACGCTCTAAGTGCATTTTTCTGTAAGTGACGATAAAAAACAAAAGCAAGGAGAAAACTATGCCTACGATCAATGAAAATTTTCTGAAGCTGGAAAAAAACTATTTGTTTATCAACATCGCAAAGAAAGTAAATGCATTTCTGGCAGAAAATCCGGATGCATCTCTGATTCGGATGGGAATCGGTGATGTTACACTGCCGATTGCGCCGGTTTGCGTAGAGGCAATGAAAAAGGGCGCCGAGGAAATGGGCGTAAAGGAAACCTTCAAGGGATATGAGGACAGCGGCACGGGCTATGACTTTTTGAAAAAGGCAATTGCCGGCTATTACAAGAAATTTGGCGTTTCTCTGGAATTGGATGAGATCCGTGTAAACGACGGCGCAAAGAGCGATTGCGGTAACATCGTCGATATCTTCGGAGACGACAACATCGTCTTGATCACTGATCCGGCTTATCCGGTTTATGTTGACTCAAACAAGATGAACGGCAGAACCATCATTTACGCCGATTCCAATGAGGAAAACGGATTTGCAGCAATGCCGGATCCTGCTGTACATGCAGATCTTATCTATCTGTGCTCTCCGAACAATCCCACTGGTTCTGCATACACCAGAGATCAGCTGAAAGAATGGATCGATTACGCAAAGAAAAATCAGGCAATTATCATATTTGACGCTGCTTATGAGGCATTCATCACAGATCCGGACGTTCCGCACAGCATCTATGAAATCGACGGTGCAAAGGACTGTGCCATTGAAATGTGCTCTCTGTCCAAAACCGCCGGATTCACCGGCATGCGCTGCGGTTACACCATTGTTCCGCAAGCACTGCATGTCATTGCATCCGACGGCACAGATGTCAGCATCGCACAGATCTGGGGCAGACGGCAGGGAAGCAAGTTCAACGGCGTTTCTTATCCGGTACAGTGCGCAGCTGCCGCTGTTTTCACAGACGAGGGACTGAAGCAGATTCATAAAAACATTGCATACTACCAGGAAAATGCTGCAATCATTGCAAAGACCATGGATGAACTGGGAATCCAGTACACCGGCGGAAAGAATTCGCCCTATATCTGGCTCAAGTGCCCGAATCAGATGTCCAGCTGGGAATTCTTTGACTACCTGCTGCATCAGATTGCTGTTGTCGGCACGCCGGGCGAGGGCTTTGGCAAGAACGGTGAGGGCTGGTTCCGCTTGACCGCATTTGGCGATCGTGACAAGACCATTGAGGCAATGCAGCGCATGAAGCAGCTGCTTCAAAAGTAAAAACAAAGGAGTTACACAAAAATGAGAGCAGTAATCACAGTAATTGGTAAGGATAACGTCGGCATTCTGCACAAGGTAAGCGGCGTTTGCGCAGAATATCACGCAAATGTTCTGGAAGTAACACAGAGTGTATTGCAGGATATGTTTGCCATGATCATGATGGTAGACATCACCGATATGACCACAGATTTCACCAAACTCAGCGATAAGTTGACTACACTGGGAACGGATCTCGGTCTGTCCATCCACACCATGCATGAAGACATTTTCAATGCAATGCACCGCATTTAATCAAAAGCAGGAGAAATCAGAAATATGAATAGTACATTGTTTAATGTAGGGGATATTCTCGAAACCATCCGCATGATTCAGGATGAGTGCTTGGATATTCGAACCACTACCATGGGAATTTCTCTGCTGGATTGTATCGATCCCGATATCAATAAGGCTTGCGATAAAGTCTATGACAAAATCACACGCAAAGCAGAAAAGCTGGTAGAGACTGGTGAAAAAATTGAAAAGGAATACGGCATTCCGATCATCAACAAGCGTATTGCTGTTACACCGATTGCAATGCTCGCTGCTGCATGCCCGAAGGATAGCCCGGTAAAGTTTGCAAAGGCTTTGCAGCGTGCTGCGGAAACCTGCGGTGTCAACTTTGTCGGCGGATATTCCGCACTGGTACACAAGGGATTCAGTGCCGGCGATCTGGAACTGATTCGTTCCATTCCGGAAGCACTGGATGTAACAACCCGTCTGTGCTCTTCCGTCAATGTCGGCTCTACCAGAAGCGGTATTAACATGGATGCTGTCCGCATTATGGGCGACATCGTTTTGGAATCTGCAAAGCTGACCGCTGACCGCCAGTGCGTTGGTCCTTCGAAGCTTGTTATCTTCTGCAACGCACCAGAGGACAACCCGTTCATGGCTGGTGCTTTCCATGGCGTCGGCGAACCGGATTGTGTTATCAATGTCGGCGTTTCTGGTCCGGGTGTTGTTCGTTCCACTATTTCGAAATATCCGGATGCCACCATCGATCAGCTGGCAGATATCATCAAAAAGACTGCGTTCAAGATCACCCGTATGGGTCAGCTGGTTGGCGCAAAGGCTTCGAAGATGCTGGGCGTTCCGTTTGGAATTGTCGATCTGTCTTTGGCACCGACACCTGCTGTTGGCGATAGTGTTGCGCACATTCTAGAGGCAATGGGTCTGGAAACTTGCGGTACACACGGCACCACCGCTGCATTGGCACTGCTGAACGATGCCGTCAAGAAGGGCGGAGTTATGGCATCCTCCAATGTTGGCGGTCTTTCCGGCGCATTTATTCCGGTTTCTGAGGACGCTGGAATGATTGACGCTGCGGTAGACGGCACACTGACACTGACCAAACTGGAAGCTATGACTTCGGTATGCTCTGTTGGTCTGGATATGATTGCTGTTCCGGGTGACATTCCTGCCTCCACAATTTCTGCAATCATTGCAGATGAGATGGCAATCGGCATGGTGAACAACAAGACAACTGCAGTACGTCTGATTCCTGCCATCGGCTTGAAGGAAGGCGATATGCTGGAATTCGGTGGTCTGTTCGGAAGTGCTCCGGTTATGCCGGTAAAGGAAAAATCCGCAGAGAAGTTTATCTCCCGTGGAGGAAGAATTCCTGCACCGATGCACAGTATCAAGAACTAATGACGAAACAATTGTTACAAACAGATCTGCTTGTAATCGGCGGCGGAGCCTCTGGTCTCGCCGCCGCAATTGCAGCCAAACGAATTTGCGGCGATCGGTTTTCCGTTTGTATTGCGGAACAAAACCCACGAGTTGGAAAAAAAATTCTTGTGACCGGAAACGGAAGATGCAACCTCGGAAACACATCCAAAGATTATGCTGCGTATCATGGTTCTTTGACTGCTGTTTTACCGGAATTTCTATCACAAACACTTTCCTCAAAAGAATTCTTTCAAACTATGGGGCTATACTGTCGTGAAGAAACCGATGGCCGATTATATCCGCACAGCAATCAGGCATCTTCTGTCCTGGATACACTTCGTTTGACAACAGAAGCGTTTGGAATTTCTGTATGTTGCAACTGCCACATCACTGGAATACAGCAAAAACAGCATACGTTTTTCGTACAAACTTCAGATGGCACAATAATAGCCAAAGCGGTGATTGTCGCTACAGGCGGATTTGCTGCGCCAAAAACCGGTTCTGATGGAAACGCTATGAAATGGCTCTCTGTACTTGGGCATCATGAAACCAATCTTTCTCCGGCACTTGTTGCTTTTCAGGCAGAGCCTAAATTGCTCCGTACACTAAAAGGCATTCGAATTTCTGCGACAGTTTCTGCACTCGACGCACAGGAAAATATCATAGGAAAAGAAAGCGGGGAAGTGCAGTTTACTGAAAATGCATTGTCCGGTATTTGTATTATGAACTTGTCTGCACGCCTATCCAGTGAAAATCCAACCGCTCTTTCGCTGAACTTGCTGTCGCATCAAACGTCATCTCAAACACAGGCGATGTTGTGGGAATTGTACTCAATTCGCACGCAGTGGCGGACAGAGGACTGGTTAACCGGTTTGTTTCCAAAAAAAGTTGGCATACAATTACTTCGTTCCTGTAAAATTCCAACGGATATTCCAGTCTATCAAGTCACACCTTTCCAATTAGAACGGCTCTCCCAGATGTGTCATGATTGGCGGTTTCCTGTCATTTCAAGAGGAAACTGGCAAAATGCACAGGTAACGGCGGGCGGAATCCCACTGGAACAGCTTCGAAAAAACTCGTTGGAATCCAAGTGGATCTCCGGATTATTTTTTTCCGGGGAAATCCTAGATCTTCACGGAGAATGCGGGGGATATAATCTCAATTGGGCATGGTGTTCTGGACAATATGCCGGTATGGAGGCTGCTGCCTATTTAAAAAATACGCTTGAAAGGATGGTGTAACTTTCCGTGATTAAATTGATGAATCTCACTATGCCGATTTCTTATACCAAAGCGGACCTAGAGCGTGCAGCGGCAAAGCGGCTTCGCATCTCAGAAAGTGAAATCCTGCACTGCCAATACCTCAAAAAATCCATCGATGCTCGAAAAAAGCCTAAAATTTCTGTTGTATTAACACTAATTCTTTGTGTCAAATCAGAGGAGCATGTGCTAAAAAAATTAGCAGGGGATCGGGATGTCCAACCATACACCGAATACCATTATGATTTTCCGATTTGCGATACAACTATCGCCAAACGGCCAGTAGTTGTCGGATTTGGCCCAGCTGGAATGTTTGCTGCACTGATTCTTGCCAAAGCAGGACTCAAACCCATTGTGTTGGAGCGTGGTTCCTGCGTAGAAGATCGGCAAAAGGCGGTAGCGCAATTTCGAACGACTGGTCAGTTGAATCCGGAATGCAATATTCAATTCGGCGAAGGCGGTGCTGGAACATTTTCTGATGGGAAGCTGACAACTGGAATCAAAGACTCCCGAATTCGTTTTGTGCTGGAAACTTTTGTTGCATGCGGGGCACCGGAAGAAATTCTATATTTGGCGAAACCGCACATCGGAACGGACAAGCTCGTGCATGTTGTCAAGCAGCTCCGAGAAACCATTCAAAAATATGGTGGGGAAGTCCTGTTCAATGCAAAAGTGGAGCAGATTCTAAGAACTAACAGCCGTGTATCCTCATTAGTCTATCGGCAGAATGGAACACAACACGAGATTTTCTGCCAAGACTGTATCCTCGCCGTCGGACACAGTGCAAGAGAGATGTTTTCATTTTTATATCAGGAAAACATCGCACTGACGCAAAAGAATTTCGCAATTGGCGTGAGAATTGAACATCCACAGGAATTAATTGACATGGCAATGTACGGAAGAGAAACTAGACCTGCTGAACTGCCGCCAGCAGATTATAAGCTGGCAGTTCACCTTCCGAATGGACACAGTCTGTACACATTCTGCATGTGTCCAGGCGGGGAAGTGGTTGCTGCGTCTTCGGAACCGGGACATCTTGTGGTCAATGGCATGAGCAATTATGCCAGAAATGGGAAAAATGCCAATAGTGCTTTACTCGTTGGAATTACGCCAGCAGAATTACAGGATGCGCATCCTCTGGCAGGTGTAAAATTTCAAGAAAAGCTGGAAACTGCGGCATTTTTTGCCGGCGGTGGCAACTACAATGCACCTGTTTGCTGTGTTGGGGATTTTCTCAAAAATCGGATTTCCAGCCAGTTTGGAACAGTTCATCCGACTTATTTGCCGGGTGTAAAATTTGCAGCATTGGACGATTATTTACCAAAAGTAATTACAGAAACATTAAGACTTGGAATTCCTGCAATGGACAAAAAGATTGCCGGATTTGCAACGCCGGACGCTGTATTAACTGGAATTGAAAGTCGAAGTTCTTCACCTGTACGAATTGTTCGTAATGAATCTTGTGAGTCTGTCTCGCTCCACGGATTGTATCCCTGCGGAGAGGGAGCCGGCTACGCAGGAGGAATTACGTCGGCAGCAGTTGATGGAATTCGATGTGCAGAATTTTTGTGCAAAAAGCATCAAAAATCATAGCGCTCAAAAAAATGTATGGAGAGGGGATGCCAAAAATCTCCGATTTCTAATTGCACCAAATACAAATTTGGTGCAATTGCGGATTCCAAATTAGAAGGGAGGTAGTTTATCATGGAAATTGACCGCACACAATGCCCTGATTATTTTTTGGATTATATTCTCTACATCACTGTTACGAAGTCACTCTCCAGCCGCACTGTACAGGAATATTATCTGGACATCCGCATGTTTCTCAAATATCTGCGTATGATGCAGGATCCAAATTATCAGAACACAGACGATTTGCAGCAGATCCCGATTCGGGATATTCCAATCTCTATGTTGGAAAATGTCAAATTACAGGATTTATACAACTTCTTGTACTATGTAACAGAAGAACGTGAGAATCATGATCGTGCACGTGGCAGAAAGGTTTCTGCCCTCCGCAGTTTCTTTGGGTATTTGTGTAATCACCAAAACATCATTGCACACGACCCTACAGAGCGTTTAGAATTACCCTCTCCCAAAAAGGCACTTCCTCGATATCTCACATTGGAAGAAAGCCAGCATTTGCTGCAATCTATCGATACGGCATACCCGGAACGTGACTATTGCATTCTTACGATCTTTCTAAACTGCGGGATTCGTCTGAGTGAACTGGTTGGCTTAAATGTTTCTGACATTAACTGGAAAGAAGCAAAAATGCGTGTCCTTGGAAAAGGCAGCAAAGAACGTATGGTATACTTAAACGATGCATGTATGGACGCTTTGGACGCCTATTTTAAAGTTCGAGATCTTCCGCCAGAATCGCAGGAAAAGGCTGTTTTTCTAAGCAAGCGCCACAAACGAATCAGCAAACGCCGTGTACAGCAAATCGTTGAAAATGCGCTATTCCAAGCTGATTTGGATGGCCGTGGATATTCAACGCATAAACTGCGTCACACGGCTGCAACGCTTATGTACCAATACGGAAATGTAGATGCATTAACATTAAAGGAAATTTTAGGACATTCCAGTACATCTACCACTGAAATTTATACTCACCTATCTAATCAAATTCTCAAACACGCCACGGAGAGTTCCCCGCTCGCACACTTTGAAAAGAAAAAAAATACCGTTTCGTCTTTGGATGGGCAACAAGATGATGATGCATCTTCCTCTGATAAATCTGACAATTCCTGAAACTCCTGAAACAAACGAAAAACAGCCGATTCAAAGTTTTGAATCGGCTGTTGGTTTTCTATGAGAAATCACCTATTCCCAAGTGTACTTTGTCAAATTCCCTTCCGTTGACAAATTCGGATATTCCCATTGCCGCAAAACTTCATATGCTGCGATGGCAACTGAATTCGAAAGATTCAAACTTCGCAATGTTTTTCGCATGGGAATTCGCACGCAAGTATCCGGATTGTGATACAGCAGCGTTTCATCCAAGCCGCGGTCTTCCCTTCCAAACACCAGATATACCGGTTTCTCCTGCGAATACGCAACATCACTGTGAATATGCTTTCCTTTGGTTGTGAAATAATAATACATACCATTCGGATTTTTCAGAAAAAAATCCCCGATATCCTGATAATATGTGATATCCAGTTTATCCCAATAGTCAAGACCAGCACGCTTGAGCTGCTTATCTGTTACAACAAATCCAAGCGGTTCCACAAGATGCAATCTTGCACCAGTGACTGCACAAGTTCTGGAGATATTCCCCGTGTTCTGCGGAATCTGCGGTTCTACCAGAACAATATTCAATTGTGGTGTCATATTGCTCTCCCTCCTTTCCGTTTATCATGCATAAAATACTGACTTTCCGCAAATACTAGAATTGTAACAGGAATCCGCAAAAAGCGGCTGTTCAGAAAGGAGGCCTCCCTTTATGACCATTAAGTCTATTGTTCGTGGAGTAACCGTTGGTGCAACTGTTGGAACTGTCTGCTATATGATGTCAAAGGCAACATCCAGACAGAAGCACGACATCAAGAAAAATGCCGGAAAAGCAGTAAAGGCTGCTGGCTGTGTGCTGGACGATATCACATCTCTGATGTGGTAGTCACATTCTTTCGATACCCAAGATAACTTTCCAAAATAATTGTGGCAGCGACTGCATCGACAACTGCTTTTCGTTTCTTCCCACGTGTGTTTGTCACATTCAAATAAGAATGCGCCGACACAGTCGTACAGCGTTCGTCCCACAATTCAACCGGAAGATTCGTTAATTTCTGTAATCCATCTGCAAAGAGCCGGCATAGTTCGGCTCTTTCGCCTATGGTGCCATTCATATTTTTTGGAAATCCAACAACAATCATCTGTGCACGATGCTCTTTTGCAGCATCTGCCACCTTTTCCATACAGCGGTCAAAATCATGCTCAGAGATCACACCAATGGGAGAAGCCAGCATTTCTCCTTTGTCGCAAATTGCCAAACCTGTGCGAGCATCCCCAAAATCTACACCTAAAATAATCATGCGACTCTCCTACCACGGCTGTACAGTTCCAATAATTTCGTGAACATCTGCAATCTGATGAGCATCCAGCCATTCTTCCATCTCCTGAATGATATGAACCGGTGCATACGGATCTGTGAAAATTGCAGCGCCAACCTGAACTGCCGATGCACCAGCCATCATCATTTCAATGGCATCCGCCCCACTGGAAACACCACCCATACCAATAATCGGAATCGAAACTGCCTGCGAAACCTGCCATACCATGCGAACTGCCAGCGGAAATACAGCCGGTCCAGACATACCGCCAACATTATTCTTCAGAATCGGCCGGCGATTTTCGATATTGATGCGCATTCCAAGGAGCGTGTTGATCAGAGAAACCGAATCTGCGCCAGCGCTCTCCACTGCCTTTGCAATCTCCGTAATGCTGGTGACATTGGGAGAAAGCTTGACAATCAACGGCTTTTTCGTTGCTTTCCGAACAGCTGCAGTAATCGCTTCCGCACTCTCGCAGTGTACACCAAAAGCAGCACCGCCTTTTTTGACATTCGGACAGGAGATGTTCAGTTCAATCATATGAACATCTGTCTGATCCAGTTTTTCCGCAATGGATACACACTCTTCAATTGTAGAGCCAGCGATATTTGCCAGAATCACAGTATCCTTGGTCAAAAGATTTGGCAGTTCCCGTTCCAAAAACGCATCAATTCCGGGATTCTGCAATCCAACTGAATTCAGCATACCCCCTGTGGTTTCTGCAATACGAGGTGCCGGATTTCCAGGACGAGGCTGTCCTGTTGTTCCTTTAGTTGCAATACCGCCGAGCAGAGAAAGCGAAAACAACTGCTCATACTCTCTTCCATATCCGAATACGCCAGATGCCGGAATAATCGGATTTTTCAATGTTACGCCTGCAACTTCAACCGATAAATTTGCCATTTACCAAATAACCTCCTCTGCACGAAATACCGGGCCATCTTTGCAAACATGACCCATCACAGGTTTCCCCTCTCGCTCCAACTCACAAGCACATACCAGGCAAGCACCGATTCCACAGCCCATGCGTTCCTCCATGGATACTTCGCAAGGCACGCCGGATTTTTTTGCCACGGCAGCAACAAACTTTAGCATCGGACGAGGTCCACAGGCATACACCATATCCGTCTTCTTGTCCGCAAGGATTTCTTTCAACGGTTCTGTCACCAACGCATGCCGGCCAGCCGTGCCATCATCTGTACATAAAATGGGATTTGCACCGCTTTCCTGAAATTCTTTTTGGAGAGTCACAATTCCAGCGGTGCGATAACCGCAAATTGCGGTAGCTCGTTCCCCATAATACTGTGCCAATGTGAGCATCGGCGGATTACCGATACCGCCACCTACCAGAACAACATGCTTTGCCTCCGGCAAAATGGTAAATCCATGGCCAAGCGGGCCAAGAACATCCATAGTTTCTCCCGGACGAAGTGATGCGATTTTTTGCGTGCCATTTCCCTTTACTTCAAAAACAATGGTCAGCGTTCCGTTTTCTTTGTTGATCTCACAAATAGAAATGGGACGGCGCAGGGTAAATCCCAACGGAAGAATATGCACAAACTGCCCCGGTACTGCTGTTGCTGCCAACGACGGACAGTGCAAAATAATTCGGAAAATATGCGCTGCAAGTGCCTCTTGTTTCAATATGGGTGCCTGCATCTGTTGATATGCCATATCAAGCATCTCCTTTCAGTATCATTGATCAAAAATGGCGGGNNAAAAAGGGCGGGCGGAAGAAACTCCTGCCCGCCATGGGAATCCAATGGAAACAATATCAATTAGATTTTTGTGATGTCAATCATTTCAACGTCATCAATGCTGCGTCCGGATTCCAAAACATTTGCCAGTGCAGAGGCCGTATCGATTGCAGTCAGGCAGCAGATGGAACGCTCTACAGACTTCCGGCGCATCTTTACGCTATCTCTTGCCGGCAGACGTCCTTTTTCGGAGGTGGAAATCATATAGTGAATCTTCCCGCTCTCCAAAAGCGTAATGGTATTTGGTTCGCCGTCCGAAATCTTTTTTACCAGATTGGTAGCGATCATGTTGTGATTCAAAACCGCAGCCGTTCCACTGGTGCCATAGAGTTCGAATCCCATCCGTGCGAACTTATCTGCAATTGCGATGATTTCCTGCTTGTCGCTATCCCGAACGGAAATCAGCACGCCGCCTTCCTTTTTCAGGTCATATCCGGCAGCAATCAAACCCTTCAGAAGTGCATCCTCCAGATTGGTGGCAATGCCAAGGCACTCACCCGTGGACTTCATCTCCGGACCAAGCATAGTATCTACATCCTGAAGCTTTTCGAAGCTGAATACCGGTACCTTAACCGCAACATACTTCCCCTTCGGATGCAAACCCGGCTGATAACCGAGGCTTTTCAGCGTTTCACCAAGCATGATCTTGGTTGCAATATCTACCATAGGAATGCCAGTCACCTTACTGATATACGGTACCGTACGAGAGGAACGAGGATTTACTTCGATGACATACACTTCATTGTTATAGACTACATACTGAATGTTAATCAAACCAACTGCGTGCAGTTCCTTTGCCAAAAGGCCAGTGTATCTTACAATAGTATCTGTTACCGTTTCACTCAGATTCTGCGCCGGATAGATCGAAATGGAGTCGCCAGAGTGCACGCCTGCACGCTCTACGTGTTCCATGATTCCGGGAATCAGATAATCGGTGCCATCACAAATTGCATCGACTTCCACCTCGGTACCCATCATATACTTATCGATCAGAACTGGATTTTCAATCATATGACTTGTAATAATCGCCATATACTCTACGATATCCTTGTCTGAGTGCGCAATGATCATATTCTGACCACCGAGGACGTAAGACGGACGCATCAATACCGGATAACCCAGATCGTTCGCTGCCTTTAATGCCTCTTCGGTTGTCATAACAGTTTCGCCGGCCGGACGAGGGATACTGCATCTGCCAAGGAGTTCATCAAAACGTTCTCTGTCCTCTGCAGCGTCAATGTCATCCGCAGAAGTACCGAGGATACGAACACCCATATCTGCCAGATACCGAGTCAGCTTGATTGCAGTTTGTCCGCCAAACTGTACCACAACACCATACGGATTTTCTGTGTTGATGATATTGGCAACGTCTTCCTTGGTCAGCGGGTCGAAATACAGGCGGTCGCCGGTATCAAAGTCCGTGGAAACCGTTTCCGGATTGTTGTTGCAAATGATTGCCTCGCAGCCCATTTCTTTCAGTGTCCATACGCAGTGTACCGAGCAATAGTCGAACTCAATACCCTGACCAATTCGAATTGGGCCGGAACCAAATACGATAATTTTCTTCTTGTCGCTGTTCTGACGTTCAATGAATTCCTTTGCTTCATTTTCATCGTCATATGTGGAGTAGAAATACGGTGTTTCTGCCTTAAATTCTCCGGCGCAGGTATCAACCATCTTGTAAACTGCATGGCGATGCATTGGGCATTTCTTGCCGGAAATCCGTTCAATGGTGCCATCCAGATAACCGTACTGCTTTGCCAGCAGATAAAGATCTTCTGTCAGCGGTTTTTCTGCCATTTCCCGCTCCAGTTCAATCAGATTCATCAGCTTATTCAGGAACCAGCAGTCAACCATGGTCAGCTCGTGAAGTTCTTCAACGGTTTTGCCACGCTTCATTGCCTCGTACAACTGGAATGCACGCTCGTCATCTACGACCTGGAGCCGCTCCATGATCTCATCCAAAGACATCTTCTCGTACTTTTTCATGTTCATGGAATCCACACCAAGCTCAGTCGAACGAACTGCCTTCATGATGGCTTCTTCAAAAGTCGTACCAATTGCCATAACTTCACCGGTTGCCTTCATCTGTGTGCCAAGGGTACGCTTTGCATAGACAAACTTATCAAACGCCCACTTCGGATACTTGACAACAACATAGTCCAGTGCCGGCTCAAAGCATGCGTAGGTCTTACCAGTTACCTGATTAACGATCTCATCCAGCGTATAACCAACGGCAATTCTCGCTGCAACCTTTGCAATCGGATAACCAGTTGCCTTGGAAGCCAGTGCGGAAGAACGAGATACACGGGGATTTACCTCAATGACAGCATATTCCATGCTGGTCGGATGCAGGGCAAACTGGCAGTTGCATCCACCCTCTACCTTCAGCTCCGAAATGATATTGATGGCAGCAGTACGGAGCATCTGATATTCCCGATCTGTTAATGTAACTGTCGGTGCAATAACGATACTATCACCTGTATGCACACCAACCGGATCAAAATTTTCCATAGAGCAAACTGTGATAACGTTACCCTTTCTGTCACGAATTACCTCGAACTCGATTTCTTTCCAACCGCTGATGCACTTTTCAATCAGAACCTGTGTAATCGGAGAAAGGCGAAGACCATTCTTGGTGATGTCACGCAGCATTTCTTCGTTATCTGCAATACCGCCGCCAGTTCCGCCCAGTGTGAATGCCGGACGTACAATTACCGGATAACCAATCACTTCTGCAAATGCAACTGCATCATCAATGGTTTCAACCACCTTAGACGGAATGCAGGGCTGGTTGATCTTTTCCATGGTATCCTTGAATGCCTGACGATCTTCTGCCTTGTGAATGGTCAGCGGATCTGCGCCCAGCAGCTTTACGCCGTTTTCTTCCAGAAATCCCTCTGCAGCAAGCTGCATGGACAGAGTCAATCCAGTCTGTCCGCCCATTGTAGAGAGCAGGCTGTCCGGCTTTTCAATCTGAATGATTTTCTTGACAACGTCCAGTGTCAGCGGTTCGATGTACACCTTATCTGCCATTGCCTTATCCGTCATGATGGTAGCCGGATTGGAATTGATCAGAACGACTTCCAAGCCCTCCTGTTTCAATGCACGACATGCCTGTGTACCTGCATAGTCAAACTCCGCTGCCTGTCCGATAATGATCGGACCGGAGCCGATGACAAGAACCTTTTTGATATCATTTCTTAATGGCATAGTGCACCCTTCTCCTTTTCCATAACAGAAATAAATTCATCGAACAAATAAACCGTATCTAAAGGACCACCGTGTGCTTCCGGATGGAACTGTACAGTGAAAGCATTAATTTTCTTATAGCGAATGCCCTCACAAGTCTGGTCATTTGCATTGATGTGTGAAACCTCACCAATCTCCGGATCCAGGCTCTCCCCTACGACTGCATAACCATGGTTCTGGCTGGTAACGTAGGTACGGTGGCTTGCCAGATCAATGACAGGCTGGTTGGCACCACGGTGACCATACTTCAGCTTTTCGGTAACGCAGCCCTGAGAAAGTGCCAGCAGCTGGTGACCCAGACAAATGCCGAAAATCGGAATGCCCAGCGCAGCAATCTCACGAACATTCTGGATAATCTCCTGATTTTCAGAGGGATCTCCAGGGCCATTGGAAAGCATAATGCCATCCGGTGCAATTTCCCGCAATTCCTTTGCCGTAGTCTGTGCCGGGACAACTACAACCTCACATCCACGCTTTACCAGCTCATTCCGAATGTTTCTCTTGTAGCCAAAATCATAGAGTGCGACCTTATACTTCGGTGTTTCATCTCCGCAATAAGTGCGGATCTCTGTTCCAGTAACCGAAACAATTGCATTCTTGATCTCATAGGCACGAATCTGTTCCAGAAGTTCTTCTTTCTTCGAAAACGGATCTTCTGTGGTAATCATACCATTCATGACACCAACTTCACGGATGATGCGTGTCAGCTTTCTTGTGTCAATGTTGTAGATACCGACAATATTCTGTTCCTTCAGAAATTCATCAATGTTTCCTTCCATTCGGAAGTTCGACGGTGTATCGCACCATTCACGGACAATATATCCGCCAATGTACGACTGTGCAGATTCGCTGTCTGCCTGATTCACGCCATAGTTGCCAATCAGCGGAAAAGTCTGTGTGACAAGCTGACCGTAATAACTCGGATCCGTCAAGGTCTCCTGATAAGCAGTCATACCAGTTGTAAATACAACTTCTCCCAATGCCGTTCCTTTTACACCAAAATGCAGCCCTTCAAAAATTGTTCCGTCTGCCAAAAGGAGATAGGCTTTATCGCCACGTTCCAATAAAGACATGACACCAGTCCTTTCTGTTATATTCTCGTTTTTGCCATTCTATTTTACGCAGTCCATACAAACTGTTTTTGAATAACCATTATTTTTGCAGATATGCCATGATATCATCCCGCATCCGGATTGCTTCTCTCCGGGCAGCCTTTGCGAAATCTTCTTCCGGACAATTTTCTTCCTTTTGGTAAGCACACATAATTGCACGAGAAGAATTCACAATGGCACCTCTTCCGTTGGCATCAAATGCACCGGCAACGCCCTTTGCGCCGCCGCCCTGCGCACCATAGCCAGGAACAAGGAACATGGTATGCGGAAGCTTTGCCCGCAGTTCTGCCAGCTGTTCCGGATAAGTTGCACCAACTACAGCACCTACTGCCGAGTAGCCATACTTTCCGATCTGCTGTTCTCCCCACTTTTCGCACATTTCACCCATGATCTCATAAACCGACTTGCCGTCAATTTTCCGATCCTGAAGCTCCCCGCTAGAGGGATTCGAAGTCTTTGCCAGAACAAAGATTCCCTTGTCATACTTCTGGCAGACATCCAGCAGCGGCTGGATTCCATCTGTTCCAAGGTATCCATTGACAGTCAAAGCATCTGCGCCAAATGGCTCCAGCTCCACGCCATCTACCATTACTTTTCCCAGATGCGCTGTTGCATATGCAGTCATGGTTGCGCCAATGTCATTCCGCTTACCATCTGTCATAACATACATGCCCTTTTGCTGTGCATAACGAATGGTTTCTGCCAGTGTCCGCACACCTTCCCAGCCATACATCTCATAATAGGCTGCCTGCGGTTTGATTGCAGGAACAATGTCACAAAGTTCGTCAATCAAAGCCTTATTAAACGCCAGAATCGCTCCGGCAGCGGCTTTCAAGGTATGTCCGTCCTTAACAAAGAAAGCATCCTTCAAAAAGCGAGGAACATATTCCAGCTTCGGATCCAATCCGGCAACAGACGGATTTTTCAATTCGTCAATCCGTGCAATCAATCTATCAAATGACATATTCCTTATTCCTTTCCCGACTGAAAATATTGCGCATCCTGATATCTCACTTCACCATCTGTAATCGTCAGAACCGCCTTTCCTTGCAGCATCTTTCCTTTCCAGATCACATTTTTAGCCTTGGAATGCATTTTTTCCGGATCAACCGTCCAACAGTAATTCAGATCTACCAGTGTCAGTTCAGCATTTTCTCCCGGTGCAATCTGCACCTGCGGCAAATGCAGAATCTGGCGTGGACGAATTGCCATCTTCTCAACAAGTTCCGGAAGTGTCATCAAACCGGCGTGCACCAGCTTCAGAGAAGCCGCCAGAGAGGTTTCCATTCCAATGACGCCGTTTGGCGCATGCTCAAAATCTGCTTTTTCCTCCGGTGAATGAGGGGCATGATCTGTGACAATACAGTCAATGGTTCCATCCAGAACACCCGCCAAAACCGCCTTTCGATCTTCTTCTGTCCGAAGTGGCGGATTCATTCGATAGTCTGCATCCCGGCAAAGCACGGCTTCCTCCGTCATCAGGAAATAATGCGGACAGGTTTCACAAGTCACCTGAACACCGTGCGCCTTTGCCTGGCGAACAATCTCCACACTGCCGCTGGTGCTCACATGTGCAATGTGAATGGCGGTATTTGTCGTTGCTGCCAAAATAATCTCACGTGCTGTAATATAATCCTCAGAAGCACGATCCATTCCCTTGACATGCAGCGTTTCCGAAGCAACGCCATGATTCACAATACCGCCATGAATGATGGACAGATCCTCACAATGAGAGATCACCGGAATGTTTCGCTGATACGCCTCCTGCAATGCCTGGCGCATGGTTTCCGCGCACTCTACCGGTCTTCCGTCATCCGAAATCGCACAAATTCCAGCTTCTTTCAAGGCATCATAATCGCATAGTGTTTCGCCCTGCAGCCCCATGGTAATGCAGCCAACCGGATGCACTTTCACGCCGGTTTGCCTCGCTTTTTCCACGATATAGCAAACCGTTTCCACAGTATCAATGGCTGGGATTGTATTCGGCATGCAGGCAACACCCGTTACGCCTCCGGCAAGTGCAGCTGCAGCGCCTGTCAAAATATCCTCTTTGTGCGTCTGACCGGGATCACGCAAGTGGACATGCATGTCAAACAATCCCGGCAGCGCAGTCAAAGAAGAGCCATCGATTTCAACATCTGCCGGTCTTTCGATTTTTGCGGCAACTTCCTGAATGATACCATCTGCAATATAGATATCGCACCGTGGAAATACTGCTTTCTGCACGATCTGCACATTTCGAATCAAAATTTTCTGTTTCATATTTTCTTCTTTCTATCCGGTGTGTCCTGATAAATTGCGACACAATCGACACCGTCAATTTCCTGCATGGATACGCATACGGTTTCTGTTTGCGATGTCGGCACATTTTTCCCAACGTAATCTGGGCGAATCGGAAGTTCCCGATGTCCACGGTCTACCAGCACTGCCAATTGCATACATTGCGGACGGCCAAGAGCTAAAATCGCATCAATTGCCGCACGGCAGCTTCTTCCGGTATACAGCACATCGTCTACAATCACCACGCATTTATCCTGCACAGGGAAGTGAATGCTGCTCTGTTCTGCATGAGATGCGTCCGCGGTAAGATCGTCACGATATGGGGTGATATCCAATGCACCGAAATCCACCTGCACCTGTTCCAGATCGAATATCTTTTTGGCAATCCGTTCCGCAAGCACAACGCCACGGGACAGGATTCCGATGATACAAAGATTTTCAGCGCCACGATTTCGCTCCAGAATCTCATAAGTGATTCTTGTCACCGCACGGCGAATCGCATTCTCATCCATAATCAAAGCTTTCTTTTCCATACGCACCTCCCGCAACAAAAAATGCCTGTCCCATCAGGCAGACAGGGCAGGCACTACAACATCGCAAAAATAGAGTATGCTATAATTTCTGAAGCGCCTTGTCAACCTCACGGGATCAACTTAAAGGATTCATCATTGCTTATTATACCACACTTGAACCGATTTGTCCAGTACTTTTTTTGAATTTCTGAGATTTTTCTTTTTTGCAATGAAATCTACACGACTGCTCTTTCTGAAAGCGCATTGCTCAGAGAGATCAGCTGCTCCATTGTCAGCTTTTCCATTCGAACGGATTCCGGAAGTTCCATTTCCTCCAATATTGAAATCAGCATCTGCTTTTCATATCCCATAGTCGCAGAAAGCGCATTGACCAGCGTCTTTCTTCTCTGGGAAAAACCATTCTTGACCATTGCAAAGAAGTGTGAGGGATTCTTTGTGATATCCGCATACCGCTGTTTCACCTGAATCTGAATCACTGCCGAATCCACATTCGGCGGCGGAAGAAAACTATCCCGCAACACAGGAAACAGGATATCCGCCGTACCATAGTAATTGACTGCAACAGTAATTGCACCAGATTCTCTTGTTCCCACTTTAGCAGTCAGCTTTTCAGCGACTTCCTTCTGCACCATCACGGTAATGGTATCGATCGCAGCACCGCTCTCCAAAAGATGCATCAGAATCGGCGTAGTAATATAATAGGGCAGATTGGCACAAACCGCACATCGAAGTCCGGAGAACTCCTGCTCCAACAGTGCCGGAATATCATACTCCAAAATGTCCCCTTGTATCACATGCAGATTCTCAAACTTTCCAACGGTTTCCTGTAGAATCGGAAGTAGCCGTGTGTCAATCTCGACTGCCGCAACTTTTTCCGCACGCAACGCCAGCTGCTGTGTCAACGTCCCAATACCGGGACCGATTTCCAGCACGCCATATCCTGCACACGCATTTCCCTCTTCCGCAATTCTCGGGCAAACAGAATCATCAATCAAAAAGTTCTGACCAAATTTTTTGGAAAAATGAAATCCATGTCTTGCAAGCAATGCATGCACGCTTTTTTTCTCCGTCAAATCCATCATATCAATTCTCTTCCTCCAATTCTTTCACTTCAATGCTCCGCTGCAAATGCGTGCTGTAAAAATAGCACTGTTTAACCTGTATTCCGCTAATACATTCCAGCGCTGCACGATAGAGCATCAGTTGTTCCTGATATCGTTCGATCAGCTGTTCCTCCGAAGAAATCACATCTGTCTTATAATCCAATAGCGTATAGGATTTTCCATCCGAAAACGCAAGGTCGATGATTCCCTTTATCATGCTGTCAGAGCCCTGATACTGTTGCAAAACAGCCTCCATCTTTGGAGAAAGCTTCAAATCCTTACAACATACCAGGAACTTCTTTTCCCGCAGAATACGCTTTGCACTTCTGATACTCTGGTAAATCGGATCCTTGAAAAAATACTGTATGGTTTCTGGTTGAACCACAGCAGCCTGCTCTTTTGTCAAAAATCCATGGGTTTGAAGTCGTCCAATTTCTGCTGGCACATCCAGTTCTGCCCGCTTAAAATCCGCATATTGAAAAAAGGTATGAATTGCCGTACCACGTTCTGCGCCGGTAAGCTTTCTCGTCTTTTGCAAAAACTGGGGTCTTTTCCAAATCGGTGCACTGTGATTCTGTGATTCCTGTATTGCAGAAACACTAAGCAGGGAGGCACGTTCCACATCAGAAGACTGATACTGAAACTCAATCATATGCAGGATTTCCGAAGTGACTGCCGGATCCGCATCCGGCAGATGTTTCTGCGTTTCTGTTTCCCCTGCAATCACCTCTGGCAAATCGTCCTCATATTGTATTTGAAGATGTTCCATCCATGCCGGTGTATCCCAATTCTTTTCTGGAAGTTTGACGATCTTCTGAAGCGTCGCATCATTAGAGAGAACCAAACACATCCAAATCCAATCCGCCATGGTTTTGGCTGACAAAACCAGCGAAGCAGGAAGCGTTCCGTCTGGCAGAATGTCTTTCGCATATTCGTCCAGTTTATACTTCTTTGCCTGATACAGCTTTTCTTGAACCAATGGCAAAAACAACTGCTGTTTGGCACGGGTCATTGCAACATATAGCAACCGAAGTTCCTCACTCTTTGACTTTTTCTCAATCTCCTGCTCCAGCACCAAGTATGGCAATGTTTTCGCCTCTGTGTATTCTTCTGGGTTCTTGATTCGAAAGCCAATCATTCCGGAATCCAAAAACAGCGCTGTCTTTCGCTTTTCGTTTCCTGAAAAATTCCGATTCAAGTTTCCCAAAAAGACAAATGGGTATTCCAGCCCCTTGGAACCATGCATAGTTTTAATGACAACCGCATTCTCAATTCCGGCACTCGGCGCAACCTGCTGAAAATCGTTACCGCTCTCCACCAGCCAATCAATATACCGCAAAAATCCTGAAACACCTCCGGCAGAAGATGTCTGATTCTCCTCATACTGCCGTGCATACTGCAAAAGCATATTCAAATTTGCACGCTTTCGCTCTCCGTCTTGTGTCAATTGCATAACCGACAGGAAATCGGTTCGATCATAAATTCGATGAATCAGATTTTCCAGCGTCATCAGCGCAGCATCCTGACGAAGCTGCTGTAAAATTTGATAGAGCTCCTGACATTTTTGCAGCAAAAGTTCCGGAAGTTCCTTCCGATATGCCGCAGATGATTCCTTTTCTGCCGGCATAACGCCGATTGCCATACAAACATCAGCGTATAGACTCGACTTCTTGGAGAGCATCCGCAGTTGTACCAATTCCTCTGCCGTAAACCAAAACATCGGAGAAAGCATAATCGCTGCAAGAGAAGTATCCAAAAGCGGATTATCCAGGACACGCAGCATATCCAAGAGCAAGCTAACCTCCCGTGCCTGTAAATATCCCTTTTCTTCTGTTCCACGCACCGGAATTCCTGCTCGTTCCAAAGCATGCGCAAACTCATGGCATAACGTGTGATCTCGCAACAAAATACAAAAATCACGGTATTCGCAGGGGCGGAGCGTTCCATCTTTCTGTGCAACTACGGTTTTGTTTTGAATCATTTTCTGAATCTGCCGTATCACATATTGCTGCTGCACATCGCCATCTGCATTTTCATGCAGCACTGCAACATGCACTGCCTGCTCCTCCTCTGGCAAAATCGCAGAAATTGCAGTGCCCGCCTGAAGCGCCTCTCCATCGTCATACTGTACATCTCCGCAGTCCAATGACATGAGATTACCGCAAGTATAGTTTACAAAATTCAGAATTGCGGGAACACTTCGAAAATTTCGATTCAAGGAGATATGTTTACAAACACTGGATGAATTTGCAGAAGAGTGAATGGCGGAAACAAAGTTCTGCGGATTTGCCAAGCGGAACCGGTAGATCGCCTGCTTTACATCTCCCACCAGAAAAACATTTTCCCCGTATCGCAAATCGCCTGTTTTCGGATCAATGCAATTTCTCGAAATCAACTTAAAAATATCATCCTGCTTGTTGTTGGAATCCTGATATTCATCGATCATAATCAGCTGATAAAAATCCGCCATTTCTTTCGCCAGAGCAGACGGCTGCAGTTTTCCGTTTTTGTCAATTTGGGAAAGCAGTTCCAACGCCATGCGTTCTGCATCATCAAAGCCAAGGACGTTTTGCTGTACCTTCATCTCCCAAATCGCATCAAACAAATCCTTTTCCAATGAAAAGAAAATGGGTGCAAGCTGGCGATGCTGTGCGATGTCCAATTCCTCATAAGGGAAAATGCTCTGTATCATCTCACAAAGCTGGTCTTCCGCCACCGAATAGCGATCCCGAAGTGCTTTTACGGTATCATAGTCTGTCGTACTGACAATATTCTTTTTTGCTCTTGGATACCGCTTATTGCCGTCCTTTCTTGATTTTCTCTTCTCCAGCAATGCAGTTCCAAGCAGCGATGTATCCCTTTCTCCGGCATCAAGCTGCATTTTCAGCTTTTCCAGACAGCGAAGATCTTCCTGCACCCATGGGAGAACGGTATTGTCTTTCACAGTATCATAAAGACCAGAGGCGATATCCACTGCTTCCCGTGCATCATCCAGAGAATTTTCCAGAAGCTGTTCAAAGCTTTCTTGAAACTTTTTGTGATATACCGTTTCCGACAGCGGTTTTTCCAACTCTGAGAGAACTTTCTTCTGCCACTGTTCCCGAAACGGAACAGAGCCAAAGAAATGGTGCAGCTCCAGCAAAATTCGTTCAATAGGCGTATCGTTTTTCTCGCAGAAACAATTCCAAAGAATTTTCATCTCCTCCGAATGCGCTGTATACCACTGATTCAAAACCGCATCTGCTGCCTTTGACTCCATCAGCTTGCTCTCTGTGTCATTCAAAATGCGAAATCCAGCAGTGATGCCGTTGTCGCTAAGATTATCTCGAATAAAATCAAAGCAAAAAGAACTAATGGTCGAAATATGCGCACTTTGCAGCAAAATCTGCTGTTGATACAGCCATTTATTTTCCGGATGCTGTTCGATCTGCAAATCCAACGCCTGATATAGTCTTGTTTTCATCTCCGCAGCAGCATCGTTGGTAAAGGTGACAACAATCATCCGGTCTGCCGGAACACGCTTTTCCGGATCTTCCTCCATTAAAATGCGAAGCAGACGTTCTACCAACACAGATGTCTTACCGCTTCCGGCAGCAGCTGATACGATCAGACCGCAATCTCTTGTGGTAATCGCCGCCTCCTGTTGTTCCGTCCATGCCATTATGCATCTTCCCCCTTTTCCAGCAGTGCCAGCATCTGTTTTTCTCGATCACTCATTCTACCTTCCAGACATCTTCCATGCGTCTGGCCTGCATTTCCACAAATTGCCGCATAACTACAATACGTGCAACCGCTCTTTTCTTTCAGGCGAAGCGGATTCGCATCGATCTCACCGTGATAAATCTGCTCTGCCATGTGAATCATTTGCTGAAAAACATATTCCCGCAGATGTTTCATCTGTTCCCATGTCACAAATGTTCCAGACTTTTCAATCAGCTGATGATTGGCATCCAGCTGCGCCGGAATGTAGATACCATTTCCGTCCGGTTCCATCAAGGAAATCAGGTTGGCGTCTTTCAAAAGCACACCGTTCATGCGATAGGTCTTCTCGAAATACTCTTGCACAGAGCCGTTTTCCCCTCGCACCAATCCGCTTTGCGCACTGCCGGAAGGCATATATAGCACACCTGCCGGCTTTGCTGCAGAGAGGAGTGTTTGGGGTGATGTAATCGTGAACAGGTAAATCAGCATCTGCAAATCTAAACCATAGAGCAGGTTTCCAATAGAGAATTGTTTTGCATCACTCTTATAGTCCACCACACGCACCCACAGCTGGTCTGCCTCCTGACAAACATCGACACGATCCACGCTTCCGGTCAAGCAGATTTTTTGACCATCCCTTGTGCGTAAATCCACTGGCGGAAAATCCTTTGAGGACGGGGAAATGGGCAATTCCAGATAGCGTGGATAAAATTTAGAGTGAGAGAATTCTTCCTGCAAATGCCGCATCAGCTCCTGCATTCCAGAAACCACATGGGAGTACACTGCCTGCTCCCGAAAACTCTTCGAGAAATCTCCGCCCATTTCATTTTCCCAGAACTTTTCGGCATACTGTACCGTACTTGAAAGCAGTTTTTCCGGTGTCAATGCCAGAAATGCATCTCGGTCATATTGTTTTAGAATTTGTTCCAGACAATAGTGAATCATACTGCCGCTTCCAGCTCCAGCCATTTGCACTTTCTGCCGGCGAAACAGATGCAGAATATCCTGACAAAAATATTGAAACGGACAGAGCTGATACCGATTGAGCGCACTGGCGGAAAGCTGGATGCTATTTCCCAAATATCGCTGCATCAAATCCGGATTCTTCACTTGAAACAGCGGATCCTCTGGATTTTCCTTCCCGTTTTGCACAAGATTTTCCAAATGGAGCAGGCGCTTTTGATAAAATGGATCCTGCATCAAAACTGCTTCAATGCTGGCAGTATCTGAGCCATATTCAGAATAATCCTGTACATAGCGATAATAGGCGGCATGCAATGTTGTCGCATAATAAGAGCCGCAAAACGCAATGCACTGCTGTTTTAGCGCTTCTGCCCGTGGAAACATCCGCTGGATTTGGAGCAGGACGGAAGCTGGATAGCACTTTTGCTGTGTGATATCGACCAACGGATATGTTAAGTAAAGCGTATGGGAAGCAGCGGAGAGCAGCTTATAGGCAGCAAGGCGTGCATCCGCCATTTGTGCTTCCTTTGGCTTGACGACTGGGATTTTCACCTTTTCCATCTTCAAAAAGTCTTTCTCTGAAAAGATGCCATTTCCGCTTGCAGCAGCCGGAAAAGTTCCTTCACAAACACCAAGGAGAAAAACGATTTTTGGCGCATTCAGACGTGCTGTACTTCCCTGAGAAATCATTACAGCATCCAGCGTTCTTGGCGGAACAACACGCTGAATGTGCTTGGTCAGTGCCAGAAAAATGGTACAGAATTCTGAGAGTTCCATGGGAACATCCGCATACAGCTGTTCCATATGATCCAGAATATCAATCCAGCTATTCCAAACGTGATTCCAGTCCTCCTGTGCCTGCATTCGCTGAGATTCCTCGGCAATATGCGAGAGCTGCTCTGTCAACCGTTCCTCCACGCCCTGTGCAATGCAAAAGTCATAGAAAATACGGCAATATGCTGCACCTTCTTTTGTACCCTTACAACATTTTTTCAGTTCTTCAAACGGTGTCCAAAGCTTTTGCCGGAGTTTCTCGGCTACTTCAGCATCACCGCCGGTAAACGGCTTCTCCCACGTTGCTCCGTCGATCTGCCAAGCGTAGCAGTAATTTTCCAGAATGGAGATTTCCGATAGCGTGCATACTGTCATGCCAGTCTTTCCAAGGCGCATCAAAAGTTCCGTACTTGGATGTTTTTTCTGCATCAGACTGGATAGGGTGTGCAAATATATCATCAACGGCGCATGCAAAATGGATTGCTTCTCATCCATATGGTACGGAATCTCATAGCGCAGCATTGCAGTTTCCAGCACACTTTGGTAATCGGAAAACTGATTGGTGAGCACTGCAATATCCCGGCAGCGCAGGGCTTGATCCTGTGCCAACAGCCGCCGAATCGTTGCACAGACAAACTCCGCTTCTTCATTCGGCGTAGAAGCTTCTAAAATATGAATTTGTTCTGACTTATTACAAAATGCAGCTGTACTCCGAAAAACATGATGGCTCAGCCATGCGAGATCCGGCGTGTGAAAACGGTATGCCGTATTACAATACAGGGTATCCACTGGAATATGTAGTTCTGATGCCATTCTGGAGAGCCGGTATCGTGTTTCGTTTACGGTTTCAAATAGCGAAAATGGTTTCTGCTCTTTTTCATCCGTTCGCAGTGCAATCACCACATCTTTACATAACGCAAAGAGCACTTGCAGCAGTTCGTATTCATCCTCTGTGAAGCTCTCAAACTCATCGAGGAACAGTGTTTTTCCCAGAAACGCATCCTGCCCGTTGGCAATTGCTGCTGCTTCTGTCAGTTCAGTTTCCACATCCTTGAGGTGATGTGCTTCCAACAAGCAATCATATGCCTGATAGATATGGAACAGATCCATGGTTTTCTCCAGCAGACGGCCATTTAATGTGCCGCAGCTCTCGTAGAGAAACGCTGGCGTGATACCGCTCCGGCGAAACTGGGACAGCAGCATGGAAACCTCATCCACAAATGCAGTCTGCTGACATTGCTTTTTCAAAATGGTTAGCTTATTTTCCCGAGTAGCAACCTGCTGAATTGCCTGATACAGGAGTGCAGTTCGTGTGAGATCATCTGCATTTTCCTTGCCATCCGGCGTGCTTCCGTAACGCTGGAAAATAGCACGTGCTAGAGATTTAAAGCTGTGTGTTTCCAAACGATTAAATTGCTTTGCACCCAGGATGTGATAGAGTTTTTTGTCAAACTCGTAAGAGAATTGCTCAGGAACCAATGTCAGGATTTCCTCTTCTTCCTGCACTTTACGCTGAATTTTGCGAATCAATGCTGTAGATTTTCCGCATCCGGCGCCACCGAGAATAAACTTTATCATATTACACCACCTATGTTATGAAAAAAGCCGCAGCAAATAGACGAAATGTACTATTCCACTGCGGCAAAATAAAAATTCAAGACAAAACGATTTTATAGATTGGTATTCGGTTCAACAATGATCTCTCGATGCGGAACCGGCGTAGAGAACACAATCTGCGTCGAAGTATTTCCAAATCTCTGAATCTTCCCAATAAAAGTATCCAATTCCTGTGTGGACGGAAAGGCCACTTTGATCAGCATAGAATAGACACCAGTAACGCAATTGCATTCCAGCACATTCGGACAGCTGTTGATAAATGGATAAAACTCCGATTTCTGATCCGCCGAGAGCTCCAAGTTTATGAACGCTGTGATGTGATATCCCAATTTCTGACGGTCAATAATCGTATTATATCCCAAAATAATTCCCTGTTTTTCCAGCTTATCGATTCGAGAAGAAACTGCCGGTGCAGAGAGGAACACCTTGGAAGCCAGCAATTTCAGCGGCGCTCTTGCATTTTCCTGCAGCAGTGTAATGAGCATGGCGTCAATTTTATCCATGAACGTACTTCATCCTTTCCCATGGCGGCCGAATACATTTATTTCAAAAGTAAAACGATAAAATCGTAATTGGACAGTATCTTGAAATGGCCTCTTTCATTTCTTTTAGTATAGCAAAAAAATGTGGACGTACATTTTCTTTTTTATAAAATCTTTTTCAAAACTTAATTTTATTATTTTTTTACGCCTTCAATTCTGCTTTTTGTTTGTTTTACTTCCTGCAAACCATTCTGCAAATAGGTTTCCACATCAGTCAGCAAATGATCGACATACTTTTCTGCTGCGCTCTTGATCTCCTTTGAACCATTCTGCGCCTTGGTCAGCATATCCAGCGCCCGTTGTTTTGCCTCCTGCAAAATTGCCTGTTCGGAAAGCATCCGCTTTGCACGGGCTTCCGCCTCCTGTACAATTGCCTCTGCCTTGCTTCTTGCCTCATTAATGATTCGGTCACAATCTGAATCGATTAGCTTCGCACGTTTGATTTCTGCCGGAATGTTCAGATGTGCTTCGTTCAAAAGTTCCCGCATCCGATCCGCATCGATCACAGCTTTATGAGGTGCAAACGGGATCGGCCGTGAACGTTCTAACAGATCATCCATATCACTCAAAATTTCTTCAATTGTCATGAGAGCCTCTCCTTTACCAATCGTTTTTCAATCAATTCTAAAATCTCAGGGGGAACAAAGTGGCTGATATCACCGCCAAATGTTGCAATCTGCTTGACTACGCTGGAACTTAGATACATATTTTCCGCAGTAGTCGTCAAAAAGACCGTCTCTGCGCCTGCGTACAGCTTTCGATTTGCCAGTGCCATCTGAAATTCGTACTCAAAATCACTTACCGCCCGAAGTCCTTTTACAATGGCAATTGCACCGGCATCTTTCACATAATCTGCCAAAAGTCCGTCTGAAATATCTACCTGCACATTAGAAAGATGCTTTGTCACACAAAGAATCATGTCTTTCCGTTCCTGCGGCGTAAAGCTTTCGTTTGTTTTCATAATGTTCTTTGAAACCAGAACGATAACACGGTCAAAGAGCTTCGAGGCTCTTGTGATGATGTCCAGATGCCCGATGGTAACCGGATCAAAACTTCCGGGACACACAGCAATTCGCTCCATGATTACACCTCTTCCCTTTTGCACAGATACGTGGTAATTGTGATTGTGCTATATTTCCGCTGCTTGGTCAAGCAAAGCATGCCCACGTTTTCTGGAAGCTCTAATCCCGTCTCATGCTCACAGATGACAATTCCGTCCGGATGCATTTTGCTTTCCAGCAACGGCAAAACCTGCATGAGGATTCCCTTGCGATACGGCGGATCCAGAATGGCAATATCAAACTGTGCTGTCGTAGATTGTAGAAAAGAAAGCGCATCCATCTGGTGAAGCGAAGCGTCGGAAAGAAATTGAAGCGATTCCAGATTTTCTCGCGTGACACGAAGAGAATTTGCTGCACGATCTACAAAAACAGCATGATTCGCCCCACGGCTCAGCGCTTCAATTCCCATCTGACCGCTGCCGGAAAAGAGATCAAGCACTTCTGCACCGGGCAAATCAAATTGAATGGAGGAAAAAACAGCTTCTTTTACCTTGTCTGTCGTCGGCCGTACTTCCATTCCCTCTAGGGTTTTTAGTTTTCGTCCTTTGGCACTTCCGGCAATGACACGCATATCTGTTTCTTCCTTTCTGATATTTGAAATATTTCCTATGCTTTTGAGGAAGCACTTATCTCCTGAACAACAGCATAGAGTTCCTGTGCAATCTTCAAATTTACACCTGCAACCTTTGCCAATTCTTCTGGTGTAGCTTTCTGCATCTGCAGAATGGTCTTATAATGGAGCAGAAGCTTCTGTGCCTTCTTCTCTCCGATTCCACGCACTTTTGTCAATGCCAGCTGATAGGAGGATTTCGCATGCAGACTGTGCATATACGCCACAGAAAATCGGTGCACCTCATCCTGAATTCTCGTCAGCAAGTGAAATGCAGCACAGTTTGAGGAGAGCGAAATTTCACCGCCCACACTGGAAATTGCACGAGTCCGATGCTTTTGATCTTTTACCATTCCAAACACTGGAATCGGCAGACCAAACTGCTGTACCACCGGAAGAATCGTGTTCACATGCCCCTGTCCGCCGTCCAGCAAAATCAAATCCGGCAGTCTTGCAAAGCCCTCATCATCTTGTGCACGATAGTGCTCCAAACGGCGGGTAATCGCCTCACGCATACAGGCGTAGTCATCCTGCGTCACATGTTCTTTCATCCGAAACCGCTTATAGGCTCGCTTGAGCGGACGCCCATTTTCAAACACAACCATTCCGCACACCATAGAAGTCGACGAAAGGTTGGAAATGTCATAGGCTTCCAAGTACTGCGGCGGTTTTGAGAGTCCCAGCGCTGTTCCCAGTTCCTCCAGCGCCTGCACTTCCTTTGCAGTCCGGTTGAACCGGATGGCAAGTTCTTCGCTGGCATTGTTTCTGGACAACTGTACAAACTGGCAGAGTATTCCCCGCTGCGGCACTGTGAGAGACACCTTTTTCCCAACAAAATCAGAAAAAAGCTTTTCATACGCCTCCTGTGATGGAATGGAAAATTCCAAGACAATGCTTTTGGGGATATCCGTTCTTCGATGCTCATAATACTGCATCAAAAAAGACTCTATTAGTTCTTCCCGTGACACCGTTTCCCGAAAGAAAAACGGTTCCTTGTCAAACAATCTCCGCCCACGATATCGCAGAACAGAAACACACTGCATCCCACTGTTCTCCGCCATGGCGATCACATCGGCCTCCTGCAATGCAGCATCCAGAATCTTCTGAGTTTCCCCTGCTTTTGAAATTGCTGAGATACGGTCTCGCAGCATCGCTGCACGTTCAAAGTCCAATGCTTCCGCAGCTTTTTCCATTTCCTCCTGCATTCGCTTTACAGAATCTGCGCTTCCCATCTGAATATAGGACTTCGCCTGACGAATGATTTCCGCATAGCTTTCCTGCGAAATATTCCCACGGCAAACACCCATGCATTGCTGGATGTGATAGTTCAGACATGGACGACCTTTTCGGAAATCCTGTGGAAAGCGGCGGTTACAAGTTGGCAGGCGAAATACACGGTTTGTCTCCTGTGCCGTTTCCTGTGTGACAAAGCCGCTCATATACGGACCAAGATAATCGCCGTCTTTCTGCTTATTTTTCTCCGCAGTCAACCGTGGATACGCTTCGTGGGAAAAACACAAATAGCTATACCCTTTATCATCTTTCAGCAGAATGTTATACTTGGGCTGATGCTGCTTAATCAAACTGCACTCCAGAACCAATGCCTCATATTCTGAATCGGTAACAATGAAATCGTAATCGTATACGTGCTCAACCATACTCGCCACTTTTGGTGTATGATCCGCAGATTCTCGAAAATAACTTGTCACTCGATTTTTCAGATTCTTGGCTTTCCCAATGTAGATGATCTCTGACCGCTGATTTTTCATCAAATAAACGCCCGGAGCCGTTGTCAATTTTGTGGTTTTTTCCCGTAAAACAGGTAAACGAAAATTCATACAACGCCTCCGAGTGCTTTTCTTTTATTGCATTTCCAAATTACAATTCCGGCAGTGCTTTTAGTGCACGCTGACCAATATCCTTTCGATAATGTGCATTCTGAAATGTGATTTTTTCCACGCCAGCATATGCCGTTTTCAGTGCATTCCGCAAGGAATCTGCGGTTGCAGTAACGCCCAGCACACGGCCACCGGAAGTCAGGATTTTTCCACCTTCTAGTTTTGTTCCGGCGTGGTAAACGAAGCAGCCTTCGATCTGTCCATTTTCATCCAAACCGGAGATTGGCAACCCAGTGGTGTACTTCTTGGGATAGCCGCCGCTTGCCATAACAACGCATGCAGCGCTCTCGTCCTTCCACTGGATTTCCAGCTGATCTAGCTTTTCTTCCCAGATTGCCTGCATGATCTCCACCAAATCTGTTTTCAGAAGCGGCAGAACTACCTGCGTTTCCGGATCGCCAAACCGGCAATTATACTCAATTACCTTCGGCCCCTTGGGTGTCAGCATCAAGCCAAAATACAGACAGCCCTGAAACGGTCTGCCCTCCTTCTGCATGGCATGAATCGTCGGCAGGAAAATTGTTTCCATACATTCCCTGGCAATTTCCGGCGTATAGTACGGATTCGGTGCAACCGTTCCCATACCGCCAGTATTCGGGCCCATATCTCCGTCCAGCGCACGCTTATGATCCATGGAGGATACCATCGGAACAACGGTTTTTCCATCCGTAAAGCTCAGAACAGAAACCTCCGGACCTGTGAGAAATTCTTCGATGACAATCTGAGAACCGCTCTCTCCGAAAATTTTATCCTCCATAATGGATGAAATGGCAGCGAAAGCTTCTTCCTCGTTCTGCGCAATGACAACGCCTTTTCCAAGTGCCAGACCATCAGCCTTGATGACAGTCGGATAGGTGTTCGCCTCTTTCAAAAATGCCTGCGCATCAGCCGGTGTGTGGAATACATGATACTCCGCAGTCGGAATATGGTACTTCTGCATCAAATCCTTGGAAAAGACCTTGCTCCCCTCCAGAATTGCTGCATTCTTCTTCGGGCCAAATGTATGGAACCCCTCTGCCTGCAATGCATCTACCATGCCCATTACCAGCGGATCATCCGGTGCAACAAAGACATAGTCTACTTCCAGTTTTTTTGCCAGCGCAACAATTCCATCAATATCAGTTGCCTTTACCGGAAAGCATTCCGCATACTTTGCAATCCCGCCATTTCCGGGAGCACAATACAGTGCGTCTACCTGCGGACTTTCCGCAAGCTTCATAATGATTGCATGTTCACGGCCGCCGCCACCAACTACCAATATTTTCATGATGCAACCTCCGATCAATGGTGGAACAAACGAATTCCGGTAAATGCCATTGCAATGCCGTACTTGTTGCAAGTTGCAATGACATGATCATCACGAATCGATCCGCCCGGCTCTGCAATATACGCAACACCGCTCTTGTGTGCACGCTCAATGTTATCACCAAACGGGAAAAATGCATCCGATCCGAGGCAAACATCGGTGTTCTGTGCCAGCCATGCCTTCTGTTCTTCCTTTGTGAACACTTCCGGCTTCACCTTGAAGGTGTTTTCCCATACACCATCAGCAAGAACGTCCATGTATTCATCCGAAATGTACACATCAATGGCATTGTCACGATCCGGACGGCGAATCCCATCTACAAACTGAAGACCCATTACCTTGGGATGCTGCCGCAGCCACCAGATATCTGCCTTATTTCCGGCAAGACGGGTGCAGTGGATTCTAGACTGCTGTCCAGCGCCGATACCAATTGCCTGACCATCCTTGACATAGCAAACGGAGTTGGACTGGGTATACTTCAATGTGATCAGAGAAATCACCAGATCACGCTGATAATCCTCCGGGATTTCCTGCTTCTCGGTGACAACATTTTGGAGCATATCCTTGTCAATTTTCAGGAAGTTATGACCCTGTTCAAATGTGATGCCGAACACCTGCTTCCGCTCCAATTCAGCCGGACGATAGGAAGCATCAATCTGAACGATATTGTAAGTGCCCTTTCTCTTGGACTTCAGAATTTCCAGTGCCTCAGGCTCATAGCCAGGCGCAATGATACCATCAGAAACCTCACGCTGAATCATCTTTGCGGTTGGCACATCGCAGACATCCGACAGCGCAATGAAATCGCCATAAGAGGACATGCGGTCTGCACCTCGTGCACGTGCATAAGCACATGCCAGCGGAGAAAGTTCTCCTAGATCATCTACAAAGTAGATCTTCTTCAGCGTATCCGAAAGCGGTGTGCCAACTGCTGCACCAGCCGGAGATACGTGCTTAAACGAAGTTGCTGCACACATGCCAGTAGCTTCCTTCAATTCAGAAACCAGCTGCCAGCCGTTCAGAGCATCCAGCAAATTGATATAGCCGGGCTTACCGTTCAGTACGGTAATTGGCAGACTACTACCATCCTCCATGTAGATTCGGGAAGGCTTCTGGTTGGGGTTGCATCCATATTTCAACTGCATTTCATTGGACATAGGGGAACCTCCTCACTGGTTCTTATTAATAAGACGTGTTTCAGCCTGATTTGTTTTCAAATCGATGTAGCGAACAAAGAGAGAAACCTTATTGTCCGCATTCAGGCTTTTCCAAAGCATAGTCGTAAATGTATCGATATCGCCGGAAATTTCCACCTTTTTCGGCTCCCCAGAAAAGCTGGGCAGCGGATTCCCGTCATTTTCGTAGGTGTGAATGAAATGACCGATGCCGGGACGGGGATTGGAATAAGTGAAAGTGTATCTCTGGCACGAAGCAGGATCGCCATCTGCACTCTTCAAAATGGAAAGCGCATAAGAAAAGCCATGATTTGTCTGGTCAATCAATCCGGAAATTCTCGGTGTGTAGTTCGGCGCATCAGGCTCAAACTCCCGTGTGCGCAGCGATTCCTCAAACGTCTTTCCTACCTTCATCAAATCATAGATCGTATCGGTCTGATCGCCATTGGTAACAATTGTATAGTCGCCAAGCACACGAACCGGTGCGTAAATGATCAGGCTGGGATCCACCATCTTAGACGGATCAAACGCCTGAGTACGGATTCCGTCACCATCTATGACAAACACACGATTTCGGCTGTTTTCGCTTCGTCCCATAATAAAATAAGCGGAAACTGCATAACGTCCATCCGGAGAACAGCCGAGGACAATGCCTCTGCCCGGATAGGAATTTTGCTGCAGCTCCTGCTGCAAAGATACCATTTTCATAGAATTCCTCCTGCACGAACAAACCCTTTCATCTCCCATGCCAAACACTTTAGCTCAGGACACGAACAGTTCTTCCCTTTACTTCTAATTTATTGTCACAGAACAAGCTGACTGCTCGCGGCAAAATCAGCCACTCTGCCTCTTGCATCACACGCTTCTGCAAAATTTCAGGCGTATCATCTGGCTGTACAGCAACCGGCTTTTGCAAAATGATCGGACCGTCATCTGCAATCTCATTGACAAAATGCACCGTCGCACCCGTGTACTTGACACCACGCTCCAGCGCTGCCTCATGAACACGAAGCCCATAGTAGCCGGCACCACAGAAAGACGGGATCAAAGACGGATGTACATTGATGATCTGATTATGATAGGCACGAATAACCTTTTCATCCAGAATGGTCATGAAGCCTGCCAGCACGATCAAATCCGCATACTCCTGAAACAGTGCTTCAAGAAGCGCATCCGCATACGCAGACTTTGTCGGATAGGACTTCGGAGAAAGCACCCGTGTTCCAATTCCATTTTCTTTGGCACGTACCAGCGCATATGCATCTGCATTTGACGAAATCACACAAGTGATTCGGCCGTTCGGAATTTTTCCAGCTTTCTGCGCATCGATCAAAGCCTGCAAATTCGTTCCGCCGCCGGAAACGAGTACAACAATATTTTTCACCTTCCGCACCGCCTTTCGTACAAACTTATCCTAAAATAACGCCCTCGTCAGACTCTACCAGTTCACCCAGCACATAGGCAGTTTCGCCGGCTTCGTTCAGTACACGAACTGCACGGTCTGCATCTTCCGCAGAAACGCAAACCATCATGCCAACGCCCATGTTAAATGTATTAAACATATCATGTTCCGGAATGTTTCCGGTTTTTGCAATCAGATCAAAAATCGGGAGAACCTGAACATCATTACGGTTGATTTTTGCGGAAAGTCCCTTCTTCAGTGCACGGGGAATGTTCTCGTAGAAGCCGCCGCCTGTGATGTGTGCAATAGACTTTACAGGAACTTCCTGCAGCAGGCTCTGGATTGCAGACACATAGATCTTGGTCGGTGTCAGCAGACACTCGCCAAGAGTGGTACCCAGATCCGGAAAATACCGTGCCAGATTCTGGCTGTTTACGGTGAATACGTTCCGAATCAGAGAATATCCGTTAGAATGTACACCGCTGGACTGCAGGGCGATCAGCACATCGCCAGCCTTCTGTGTGTTGGAATCCAGAATCTTGTTCCGATCCACCACACCAACGGCAAAACCAGCGACATCATACTCATCCTCCGGATAGAAGCCAGGCATCTCGGCAGTTTCGCCGCCAACCAGTGCGCAGCCTGCCTGTACGCAGCCCTCAGCCACACCGGAAACAATTGCTGCAACCTTTTCCGGAACGTTTTTTCCCAGTGCAATGTAGTCCAGGAAGAACTGCGGCTTTGCACCACAGCAAATGATATCGTTTACGCACATTGCCACGCAGTCAATACCGATTGTGGTATGTTTGTCCATCAGAAAGGCGATTTTCAGCTTTGTGCCGACACCATCTGTACCGGAAACCAATACCGGCTGCTGCATTCCAGCTACGTCAAGTGCATAAAGACCGCCAAAGCCGCCAATATCTGTCAAAACATTTTGCGTCATGGTTCTGGCAATGTGGGACTTCATCAATGCGACTGCCTTATAGCCAGCGGTGACGTCTACGCCTGCCTTTTTATAGCTCTCTGAATAGCTCTCCATGATTTCGTTTTACCTCCGTTTTTTGTCCTGTTATTCTTCGCCAATCTTCTTTTCAAACTTATCCTTTGGCATTTCCTTTGGAACTTCGATGGGATAGTTGCCAGTAAAGCATGCCGTACAGAATCCCTCCATGGGCTTCATTTCCGGCGATGCCAGCGACTGCACCCCATCTATGCTCAAATATCCCAATGTGTCAGCGCCAATATGTTTACAAATTTCCGGAATGGTCATCTGACAGGCAATCAGATTTTCTTTGCTGTCAATGTCCACGCCAAAATGGCAGGGGTTTGTAAACGGCGGACATGAGATCCGCATATGCACTTCCCGTGCACCAGCCTCCCGCAGCAGATTTACGATCCGCTGACAGGTCGTGCCACGCACAATACTGTCGTCCACCAGAATGACACGCTTCCCAGCGACCACACTTTTTACGACATTCAACTTGATCCGAACAGAATCTGTCCGCATTTTCTGAGAGGGCTGAATGAATGTTCTCCCCACGTAACGATTCTTGACAAAACCAACTTCATAAGGAATTCCGGAAGCCTGCGAAACGCCAAGCGCAGCATCCAAACCGCTGTCCGGAACACCGATGACTACATCCGCTTCTACCGGATGCTCTTTCCACAGCAGCTTTCCGGCACGGATTCTCGCATCATGCACACAGCATCCATTGATCACCGAATCTGGACGGGCAAAGTAAACATATTCGAAAACGCAAAGACTGGGTTTTCTTCCGCAATGCGTCCGAATGGAGCGGACTGACTCGCTGTCCACGACAACAATCTCTCCCGGTTCTACTTCCCGTTCAAACTCAGCACCCACACTGTCCAGTGCACAGGTCTCCGATGCAAAGACAATGCTGCCATCCTTGCACTTTCCCATGCACAGCGGACGGAAGCCATTAGGATCCCGTGCTGCGATCAATTTCTGCGGCGACATCACAACCAGCGAATATGCGCCACGAAGATCATACATCGCATACTCTACAGCTTCCTCAATAGAGGAACGCTTCAGACGCTGTTCCGTCACTGCATAAGAAATGACTTCTGTATCATTGGTTGTGTGAAAAATAGCGCCTTTCAGCTCATATTTTTTTCGCAATTCATGTGCATTTACCAGATTTCCGTTATGTGCAATCGACATCGGTCCTTTCACATGACGCACAACGATTGGCTGCGCATTAGAACGGCTTGGCTTTCCGGTAGTTGAATATCTCACATGACCGATCGAAATATTCCCTTGTCCGAGTCTTTCAATCTGATCATGATGAAATACTTCCGGTACCAGTCCGAGATCTTTATGATGTGAAAAAATTCCTCTGTCATTTACAACGATTCCGCAGCTCTCCTGTCCACGATGTTGCAGCGCATAGAGTGCCGCATAAGTCATTGCTGCCACGTCTGTCGTCCGCGGAGAATAAACGCCAAATACACCGCATTCCTCATGCAGTCCTGTCATCAACTCAATCATTCCCTTCCATTCCAGCAATAGGAACACAGGTGACATTCCGGTTTTCCGACTGCTTGAATCGTGCCTTCCAAAGACTGGAATTCCAAAGATGTCAGTTTCAACCGCCGACAAATCTCATCCCGAAGCAGCTTACCGCGTTCTGTATTAGCATTGCTGTACTCATCAATGTACTGTATTCCTGCAATTCCCTCGTTTTCATCAATAATCTGTCTGGCAATCAGTTCCAGCTCAGATGTGCTTCTGGAAAAGTTCAGGTATTTACAGCCATACATAATCGGCGGACAGGCAGATCGCATGTGAACTTCCTTCGCACCGTTTTCATAGAGAAACTCTACCGTTTCCCGCATTTGTGTGCCTCTTACAATGCTGTCATCTACAAACAAAAGCTTCTTTCCGCGAATCAATTCCGGAACAGGAATCAGTTTCATTTTTGCAACACGATTCCGCATGGATTGATTTGTCGGCATAAAGCTTCTCGGCCATGTCGGGGTGTACTTGATAAAAGGTCTAGCAAACGGAATTCCGCTCTTATTGGCATAGCCAATGGCATGGGGAACGCCAGAATCCGGAATACCGCAAACAAAATCCACGTCCGGAAGCTTTCCGTTTTTCATATCCGACTCTGCCATGATCTCGCCGTTTCGTGTCCGCATCAGCTCCACGTTTACGCCCTCGTAGCAGGCAGTGGGATATCCATAGTATGTCCAGAGGAACGTACAGATTTTCATCTGATCGGTTCCCTCCGCCAAAATTTCGTAGCCATCCTTTGTCAGCTTCAGGATCTCTCCTGCCTTTAATTCATGACACGTCTCATATCCAAGCTTCTGATAGGCGAACGACTCAAAGGAAAAGCAATATCCATCGGAACGCTCTCCAATCAAAATGGGAAGGCGACCACTTTTGTCTCGTGCGCAAAGAATTGAATCCTCTGTCATGATTGCCAGAGACATGGTACCCTCAATTTTTTCCTGTGCATAACGGATGCCCTCCACAAAAGAGGACTTCTGTGCGATCAATGCACCGATCAAGCCACCGGAATTGATGCTTCCGCTGCTCATTGTCTCAAAGTTGGCGCATCCATTTTCCAGCAGCTCTTCGGAAAGCTCTCTGGCATTCTGAATGACGCCGATAGAACAAACTGCATAAAGTCCCAGCTTGGACCGCACCATAATCGGCTGAGGATCTGTATCGCTAATGCAGCCGATACAAATATTGCCCCTCATTTTTTCTACATCTTTTTCAAATTTTGTCCGGAAAGGAGAGTTTTCAATGCTGTGAATGTTCCGCTGAAATCCCAGTTCCTTTGCATAAGATGTCATGCCGCCACGTCTTGTTCCAAGATGAGAGTGATAGTCTGTTCCAAAAAAAACGTCCGAAATGCAGTCGTTGGCGGAAACTGCGCCAAAAAATCCACCCATTGATTATTCTCCAAAGATACGCTTCATGACTTCATGATAAGCCTCTTCGGTACCGCCCATATCTCTGCGGAAACGATCCTTGTCCAGCTTCTCGTTGGTCTTAACATCCCACAGACGGCAGGTATCCGGAGAAATCTCATCTGCCAGAATGATGGTGCCATCTGCCAGGCGTCCGAATTCAATCTTGAAGTCGATCAGACGAATGCCGATGCTGAGGAAGAACTTCTTCAGAACTTCGTTAACTTTGCGAGTATAGTTCTTAATGGTGTCGATTTCTTCCTGTGTTGCCAAACCCAGTGCCAGTGCATAGTCATCATTGATGAACGGATCGTTCAGTTCATCGCACTTGTAGCTGAACTCCACAATCGGGCAGAGCAGTGCCTTACCCTCTTCTACGCCCATGCGCTTAGAAAAGCTGCCGGCAGCTACATTTCTTACAATCACTTCCAGCGGAACAATGGAAACCTTCTTGACTGCGGTTTCACGATCGCTCAGCTCCTCTACCAGATGAGTCGGAACGCCTTCCTTTGCCAGCTGCTTCATGATGTAGTTGGACATGCGGTTGTTGATAACGCCCTTACCAACAATTGTGCCCTTCTTTTCACCGTTGAATGCGGTTGCGTCATCCTTGTAGTCTACAATTACAACTTCCGGATCCTGTGTTGCGAATACCTTCTTAGCCTTGCCCTCATAGAGCTGTTCTTTCTTTTCCCAGTTCGCCATTTTTGTTTCCTCCATATTTTTTAATTTACAATTTAAATCAGAATCCATTCTCAGCAAATCTGCTGAAACAGACTCTCAATCAGCAGCATCAGGAATGATATTCTGCCGAAATCTTTGCGTCTTTTTCCTTTACGCCCTGTTCCATATCCGCTTTCATCTGTTCCAGCTTGGCATCAATTTCCGGATCCGACAGAGCAAGCATCTGTGCAGCCAGAATTGCTGCATTTGCTGCACCATCAATTGCAACAGTAGCCACCGGAATGCCTTTCGGCATCTGAACCGTTGCCAGCAGTGCATCCAATCCATCCAAAGTCGAGGACTTTACTGGAATTCCGATTACCGGCAGTGTGGTATGCGCAGCCAGAACGCCGCCCAGATGTGCTGCCTTTCCAGCTGCTGCCAGAATGACACCAAATCCATTTTTCTTTGCGTTCCCTGCAAATTCTGCTGCCAGTGCCGGCGTTCTGTGAGCCGACATGACATGCACTTCGTAGGAAATTCCAAAATGGTCCAGTTCTGTCAATGCACCCTTAACAACTGGCAGGTCGCTGTCGCTTCCCATAATTACTGCTACTTTTTTTGCCATACGAATTCCTCCTGATTTCAAGCTGAACAATCGCCACACGGGCGATTTCTACGCTTTCTATATTGATCTGTTCAAAAGAATCAAACAGATCATGAACAGAGCCGCAGTTCTAATTGATCTGCAATCCTGTTATCATCCAAGTTCCATCTGTTTCCTCTGCAATGTTCATGATGCAGGTGTAATGCCTTTCTCCTTTTTGGAATCCAATCTGCCACACAAAAGAGCCAGCCTCATTTTCGGACAGGTAGATATCCTCATCCCATTGGATCGAGTCCGCATTTTCCACTGCAAAAGATTGCAGGACACTTTTTTCATGCTCAGAATCTGTGATTTTTGCCACAGATTCCGTATCCTGTGTGCGAAGCAGGGACAGACACTGCTGCACTACATCCGCCATAGCACGCCATTGGTTCGGAAACAGCTGATCAATGGAAAGAGCCGCATCATAATTGACAGAAAAAGCGGTATTTTCATCGGTTCGAATCAACTCCATCTTTTTCAGCGTCAATGTATCATCAGAAATCACAAAAGAAAAAGAATCTTTTCCTTTTTTCAATGTGATCTGATCTTTTTCTGCTTGGCAGTCATCCCATGTGCAGGCGTTTTCCGCACGAAACGAATCGTCATACAAGACAAACCGTCCGCAACTAGAATCTGCAAACGATGCCAAATAAAAAGAAGATGTCAGCGTTTGAATTTCGGAATAGACGAAAGGGACGATTACATTTCCCTCCAAATCCAAAATTCCGGTTTGACCGCCGCCCGCCTCTGTTTGCGTCGCCACAACATAGTCAGTACCGATAAAATACAAGTGCTTCCACATGGCTTCAATGACCATATTTCCCGAAGAATCTGCCACACCATACATATGCATTTCATTTTCTGTGATTCGATTTCCATTAGAGCTCACACTGTCGTCTGCTGACTGTACGTGATTTTCCTTTGAACTTTTCGAAACATCCAGAGAAAAACTAACCGTTGCAATTACCAATAAAACCAATACAACTATTAGGATTCCCATGAGCAGTTTGGTGTGTTTATTCATATAACAGATCTCCTGCACCACGCATTATTCTGCTTCCTTTTCTGTCCCTTGTTCTTTTGTCTCTGATTCCCGTGGAATGTCTTTCTCAGTTTCTGCGACCAGGTAAATCGGACGCTTTTTGGTTTCCAAATAAGTTTTTGCCAAATATTGTCCTAAAATTCCGGTACAGAACAGCTGCAAGCCGCCCATAAAGAAAATGGCGCAAATCAAAGTTGGGAAGCCCTTTTCGGTTTCACCGAAGAAGATTGTCTTAATAATGAAAACAATCACCATCACAAATGCCAGCAGACAGCTGATGACACCGAGGAAAGAAGAGAGCGCAAGGGGCGCTGTGGAAAATGCAAAGAATCCCTCCAGCGCATAGCGGAACAGCTTCCAGAACGACCATGTACTCGTCCCGGCAGCACGCTCCACATTCTCGTACTCAATGTATTTGGTGCGAAATCCAACCCAGCTGAAAATACCTTTGGAAAACCGGTTATATTCCCGCATAGAGAGAATAGAGTCCACCATCTGTCTTGTCATAAAGCGAAAATCCTGTGCACCGTCTACAATTTCCGTCTGAGAAATCTTGTTCATGATCTTGTAGAACTTTCGGGAGAACCATGACAACAGCTTTGGCTCTCCTTTTCGGCTCACGCGTCTTGTTGTGGCACAGTCATATTCACCGCTGAGCACATAATTATACATCTTCGGCAAAAATGCAGGCGGATGCTGCAAATCCGCATCCATGACAACGACATAATCACCCGATGCATTTTCCAAACCGGCGAACATGCCGGCTTCTTTTCCAAAATTCCGGGAAAACGAGATATACCGTACTCTGGAATCTGCTTTTGCCAGTTCCCGGAGTTTAGACAGCGTTCCGTCCCGTGAACCATCATTGATAAAAAGCAACTCAAAATCCGTATCCGGATGCTCCTGCCGAATTTCCGTCATTACTTTTTGAATCTCTGTATAAAAAAGCGGCAGCACTTCCTGCTCATTATAGCAGGGCACTACAACAGAAATTTTTTTCATAGTCATCCCCTTCTGTCATCCGGCAAAGGCTCTAACATTTTAAGCCACGCCGCATTCCAATCAGTCCGCATCTTTTTTTCGAGAACACTGTTCCGTTTCGTTCGACACGCTTTCTTTATTATACCACCTTTTTCCCCACTTTACAAGACCTTGCGAGGAATATTTTTTTCAAATTCAAAAACAAATGTCCTGCAAGCACGTTCAAATTTCACGCAAAAAAGAAATCAGACGATTCTTGTAATTGTCTGAACGGTATGTCATACTTTGCAGCAGCGCAAAAAACGACTCTTTGTCCGCCAATCGGAGCGCCTGCACTTCAGATTCCTGCATTTTGCACTGTTCCAATGTAAACGGCATGCAGATATAGTAGACATCATGGAATGTATGTTTCCGTTGATCTCGGAATAAGAACTGCATCTTTTCCCGTGACAGCTGAAGCCCGATTTCCTCCTGCGCTTCCCGAAGCGCACCGTCCAGACTGTTTTCTCCGGCATCTACAGCACCGGCAGTGATATCCCACACGCCGGGTCTGGTTGCCTTAATTGCTGAGCGCTGCTGAATCAAAAAGCGACCGTCCGAATTTCGGAGAATGACATGCGTACAGAGGACATATTCTCCCTCTTGAAGTGAAGACCCCCGCAGTACTGTTTTTCCCGTCTTTTTTCCAGACACATCATAAACATCCATCCATTCTTCCATTGCAATCCAACCTCTTTCGCAAAATTCATATGACTTCTTCTATTCTATATTGTAGCATGAAAACTATAATTTCGTCAAGTGAAAATTTGATTTTTAAGGAATTCGTTCCCTTTTCCCCGGAATATTCTGAAAATTGGATGAAAATTCGAAAAAGCACTTTTCTTTCTGGAAAAAATATGGTATACTGGTAAGCAAAGCTTCTCACAATAGATTCTGCACCACGCAAAATTCTTATTGTTCTAAACAGAAAGGTTGGATGCTCGATGCCAGATTTGAAAAAACGATACTCCCAATGGATGCAGGGCAGATACGGCGGAAATGATAAGCTAAATCTTTTTCTGCTGGGCGCATTCTTAGTTCTCATTGTAATTGCAGCGCTTCTTCAGCTTCGAATTCTGGACATTCCAGCCTTTTTGGTTCTCATCTACGCATATTACCGCATTCTCTCCAAAAACATTGAGGCACGAGTTGCTGAAAATCGGAAGTTCGAGCTTGGCTTGGAAAAAGTTTTTGGCATATTTCAAAGTCCGGAGAAAAAGAGAGTGCGGAGAATCTATCGAATTTTTCCGTGTCCTCAGTGCGGTCAAAAGCTGCGCATTCCAAAAGGTCACGGCAAGGTGAGCGTCACCTGTCCAAAATGCCACAAAGAATTTATGAAACGGAGTTAAATCACAGCAATGTACGGGTATATACGCATTCTAAAACCCGAGTTAAAGTTTCGGGAATACGATGACTACCGTGCCTGCTATTGCGGGTTGTGCGAGGCACTGCACCGTCAGTATGGCTCATTGGCACGATGCACTATCAGCTATGACATGACATTTCTGGTTTTACTGCTCTCCGGTCTGTATGAGCCGAATGAAGAACTGCAAAAACGCAGGTGTATTGCGCATCCATTTTGCAAACAGCTTCAGAAAAAAAGTGCGGTCATTGATTATGCAGCAGATATGAGTCTGCTCCTGTATCGGGAAAAATGCATAGACGACTGGAATGACGAGCGTAAATTTACCCGAAAAGTTGCTGCCGATTTCTTATCCAGGGACTATAAACAGGCGCAAGAAAAGTATCCTCAAAAAACAGCGAAAATTCAAACGCATCTGCAGCAGCTTCATCACTATGAAAAAGCACAAGAGTCCAATTCGGATCTTCCGGCAGGATGCTTCGGTGCAATCTTAGGGGAAATTTTTGCTTGGAAAGAGGACATATGGAAAGAATCGTTATTCCAGATCGGTTTTTTCTTAGGGAAATTCGTCTATCTTTTAGATGCCTATGATGATTTGGAAAAAGATCAAAAAAAGAATTGCTATAACCCGCTTCGATTTCTTGCAGCACAGGAAGCAGATTTTCCAAAAGTCTGTGAAAATCTTCTGCGCTTAATGGCATCTTCCTGCGCTGCAGAATTTGAACGGCTTCCTATCCTGAAATATGCCGACATTTTGCGAAACATTTTATACGCCGGCATCTGGACACGATTCTATACCAAAAAGAAACAGGAGGACAACTAATGGATCCTTATGAAATATTGGGCATTTCCCGCAATGCCTCAGAGCAGGAAATCAAAAAAGCATATCGGAAGCTGAGCCGTCAGTACCATCCTGATGCAAACGTCGGAAATCCAAACGCAGCTGCCTACGAGGAAAAGTTCAAGCAGATTCAGCAGGCATACCAAACCATTATGGACCAGCGGCAGGGCGGAAGCCAATCCAGCGGATATGACGGATTCCGTCAGAGCCGAAGCACCAGCGACCAAAACGATCTTCACCTTCAAGCAGCGGTAAACTTCATCCAAAACAGACGATTCCAAGAAGCCATTCGTGTTTTGGAGGATATCCAGCCGAGAACCGCACAGTGGTATTATGTTAGTGCTGTCGCACATTCCGGTGCCGGCAACAATGCAACAGCGATTCAGTATGCAAGAACTGCCGCACAGATGGAACCGACGAATCCGGAATATCAGAACCTTGTCCGGCAGCTGGAGTTCTCCGGTTATTCCTACCAGCAAATGCAGCAGCCCTATCTGGAAAACAGCTCTTCGTTCAACTCAGAATGTGTCCGCTGCTGTGCTGCCAATCTGATTCTGAATGCAGTTTGCAATTGCTGCTTCGGCTGTTCCTAAGCGCCCATTTTCTTTGGAAGAATTGCACAAGAAAATTTGAAAAAAATGCAGGATTCGAAAAAAATGCATGGAGAATCACATTTTTTGCCGGGAAGGTGTTTACTTTCCTCTGAAAATATGATAAAATAAATTGGGTAGTACTTCTACCGTTTTGGGAACAGTGAGATGCAGACTGATTCCAAAACGTCCATTTTTCCAGAAAATCACCGATAAGATTTTCTGTTTTGCCTGTCTTTCCTTTTCATCCGTTGGCAGGCATAACATGACTGGATATGTCAAATGTCTATTCGTAAGGAGAATCTGTGATGTTTTTCAATCATAAAAATACAGATGAAGATCGCAGTCAAAATCATTTTTTTTATTATGGCGGCAACTACCCTGGAGAATCGACAGAACCATTTTTTCATTCCGGCCTGACAGACTATTGTCTGCGTGTTTCCGTTGCCACGCATATCGGAAAGGTTCGTGGAAACCACGAGGACAATTTTTATTTGGAAGGTCTATATATGAACGACATCTTCCGAAATGATTTTTCTGCAACGTATACCATTCGCAATGCCGACGGCATGAGTTTTGCGGTTTTTGACGGCATGGGCGGTGCCGCTTACGGCGAAGTTGCCTCCGAAATTGCAGTGCAAAAGCTTCGGAAATACGAGAAAAAACTGAAATATGCAGACGGGACACGTATGCTGGATCAGCTGGTTTCCTCGTTTACCACAGAAGCCAACGACGCAATTTGTGACATGCTTGCAGAAAAGCATTGCACAACAGGCGGAACTACATTTTCCATGCTCTACTTTCTGCGAGATTCTATTAAGCTCTACTACCTTGGTGACAGCCGGATCTATCGCTATAAATCAGATGGGCTGACTCGTCTGACAAGGGATCATACGGTTGCCAATCAAAAAGTAGATGCTGCAATCTACACAGAAGAGGAAGCAAAAAAGAGTCCGGATCAGCATCGGCTAACGTTGTTCATTGGGTCAGACCACAAAAAACTAGGGCTTAATGCGGACAGCAGGCCTCTGGTTCCTTTGGAAATGGGAAGCAAATTTTTGCTTTGCACAGATGGACTGACCAATATGTGCAGCGACACCGAAATTTTTGATCTGCTCTCTCAGAATTACTTTAACGAAGCAGCCGTACTGGTACAGGCAGCGCTGCAAAATGGCGGCGCAGATAATGTCACTTGCATTGTATTGGAAGTGTTACCGGTTGCATCGGCAGAAGAATCCTGACGATTTTTCAGGAATGCCACACAAAACAAAAAGCACACGTATTTCAAGGATACGTGTGCTTTTTTGCTTACTGTTTTTGTGATTGAAAGTAAAATTTTGGGCACAGGTTTCCGTGCTTAGATGCGCTCTACCTTCATCATGTTTGTGGTATTCGACACACCAACCGGTGCGCCGGCAGTGATGACAACAATGTCGCCCTTGGTAACGATGTCAGACTGCAACGCTGCGTGAATAGAGGCATCAAACAGCGCATCCGTATTGGAAACTTCGTCAACCAAAACCGGATAAACGCCCCAGCTCAGATTCATCTGGCGCAGTACCCGCTCATTGACAGTGCAGCTGATGATCGGACAGTACGGACGGTATTTCGAGATCTCCCGCGCAGTCACACCCGACATGGTAACTGTCAAAATTGCAGCAGCATCCAAATCATGTGCAGTCGTTACAGTAGCGTGGGCAATAGCGTTGGCGATGTCATCGCTCTTCTTGGTACGGCTTGCGGAATGCATGCCCTTATAGTCGATGTCATCCTCCGTGGTGCGTGCAATCAAGTCCATGGTGCGCACGACATCAACCGGATATGAGCCAGCTGCGGTTTCGCCGGAGAGCATGATTGCACTCGTACCATCATAAATGGCATTGGCAACGTCTGTGATCTCCGCACGGGTCGGACGGGGGTTGGAAATCATGGACTCCAGCATCTGTGTTGCTGTGATGACTTGCTTGCCTGCCTGATAGCCCTTTCGGATCAGCTTCTTCTGTACAGACGGAATCAGCTCAAACGGGATCTCAACGCCCAGGTCGCCACGTGCGACCATGATACCGTCGGATGCTTCCAGAATCTCGTCGATATTGCGGACACCCTCTGTATTTTCGATTTTCGCAATGATGCGAACATCAAACCAGCCGAGGCTCTGCGCATATTTTCTCAGATAGTCGATATCTGCGGAAGTCCGGACAAAGCTTGCTGCGATAAAGTCAAATCCCATCTTTGCGCCGAATTCCAAATCGTTCTTATCATTCTCGCTCAAATACGGCATGGAGAGCTGCACACCCGGAACATTGATGCCCTTGTTGTTAGAAAGTACACCGCCGTGAATGACATGGCAAACAATTTTGGAGGCAGTTACCTTCTCAACAACCATTTCAATCGCACCATCATTAACCAGTACGTGTACCCCCGGCTTCACATCATGCGGGAGATTTTTAAAGGACACGCTTCCCACATGTTCATCACAGAGGACATCCTCTGTTGTCAAAGTGTACGTATCCCCTGTTTCAATGGTAACCGGCTTATCATCCACAAAGCGTCCCAGACGAATCTCAGGGCCTTTGGTGTCCATCAGTGTTGCAATCGGCAAACCAAGTTCTTCCCGCAGACGGGAAACCTGTTCGAACCGCTTCTGATGAGTTTCATGATCGCCATGGGAAAAATTAAAGCGAGCTACATTCATGCCAGAGAGCATGATCTGACGCATGATTGCGTCATCATCGGTAGCCGGCCCGATCGTACATACAATTTTTGTTTTTCTCATAATATTCACGCATCCTTTTCTCTTTTTCACCATGAAATTTGCCTTACTCTAATAGTATACCACAAAATCCGGAAAATGAAAAGTTATTTTTATTGAAAGTATTTGCGATGTTTCTTTATAATCGAAAGCCAAAACATGCTTTTACACATGAAGTCCGAGCCACTGCTCTAGATTTTCAGACAAAATTCCCCGATTTTCGAGATCCGACAGCTGCAATGCAAAAAATCGTTCCAGTTCTTCCGGATAACTCCACATGGGATAATCCACGCCGAAAAAGCAATTCTCCGCACCAAAATGGTGAATCAAATCAACAGATTCTTCTACCGATAAAAACGGCAGGCTGCTGCTGGTGTCAAAGCGTATCCGCTCATCGGCGTTCAGAATTTCCTGTGACTCTTTCCAGCGCCCCCAGCCGCCCAGATGGGCAGCAATGATGCGGAGCCGTGGGAATTGTCGGAGAATCACTGCCAATCGCATGGGATGGGACAAGTCAGAACGTGCATCTCCCATGTGCATCAGAATCGGAAGACCAGCACTTTGTATCATATCATACATCGGATAAGCAGCCGGATCATCAATGGGAAAACGCTGGAAGTCCGGATGCAGTTTTACGCCGTGCAAGTGCAGCTTCTGCAGTTGCTCAAAATCCTCTTCCAAATTCTCCGATGCCGGATGAAGTGTTCCAAATGCGGTGCACATGGGATACGCTGCCTCACACGATGCCAAAAACGCATTGATCGAATGCACCTGTGTCACGGTGGTTGCCGGAGAGCAAATCAAAAACCGATCGACTCCCGCAGCCCGCCCATTTTCCAGCATCTCGGAAACTCTCCCGTGGTATTCCATGGGAAGATGATAAAATGTGGAGATACCATTTGTCGCTTTCTCTGCAATTTTATCCGGAAAAATATGCGCATGTGAATCTGTTATACGATAACCATTTTTCACATTGATTCCTTCTTTCCTGCAACACAAATTTCATCAAGACAATTTCTGAAATTTGGATCTTGCGAAATTCGCCATAATCTTTTTAGTACCAACCAGATCAAAACCAATTTCCAGCATTGTGTCATTTCCCATTTTCTCCATCGACAGAATCGTGCCCTCACCGAATGTCTTGTGCCGAATTCGATCACCAACCCGAAGATCTATTGTTCCAGACGGACTGGGTTTCGCCGATTTCTGGGCTGTCATCTGTCTTTGCAGAAACATGGACTGCACCGGTTCCGGTGCTCTGGAAACCGCTTTTTGTCCAAACGGACGCTGCTTCTTCTCCACCGCAATCAAGCTGGAATCAATCTCTTTCAAAAATTGCGAGGGAAGATTTCGCATGGTCATTCCAAACAGCATTCTGCTGGAAGTGGTACTAATGGTCAAGTGCTTTTTGGCTCGTGTCAGGGCAACATAAGCAAGCCGGCGTTCTTCCTCCACATCGTCTTTGACATCCATGCTCCGCATGCCAGGGAACACACCCTGTTCCATGCCTACCAGATAGACATTGGAAAATTCCAATCCTTTGGCAGAGTGAACCGTCATAAGCATCACCACATCCTGATCCGGCTCATACTTGTCAACATCAGTGTAAAGAGAAATTTCCTCCAAAAATCCGCTCAATGTCGCTTCCTCTGCGGACTCCTCATAAGTGTGCATCGAGGATTTCAATTCCTCGATATTTTCCAAACGGAGTTCACCCTCTTCTCCGAGCGCCTGCATCGCCGTGCGATATCCGGTTTTGTCCAGCAAATAGTCCAGAAACTCCTCCAAAGTCATCTTCAAAGAAGCGTTTTGCAAATCCGTCCACATCTGTGCGAATTTTTTCAGCGCCTGCGCTTTCTTTGAGAGTACGGGATAGTCATCCACATTTTGCATCACTTCCAACGGTGATACATGCAGATCACTTGTGATGTTTTCGATCAGCGCAACCGTTGCATCTCCGATTCCACGCTTGGGTTCATTGACGATTCGACCAAATCGAACAATGTCGCTGGGATTCTCTACAATACTCATGTATGCAATCATATCCCGAATTTCCTTACGGTCATAGAACCGTGTTCCTCCGTAAATGCGGTACGGGATATCTTTTCGAATCAGGACACGCTCCAGCGCATTGGACTGGGCATTCATTCGGTAGAGAATGGCATTTTCTCCATAGGTACCGCCATTTTGCACCGACTTTTGAATGGATTCCACCACATATGCAGCTTCATCTGCCTCATCATCCGCCTGATACCAGACGATTTTGTCACCTGTGCCAAGTTCTGTCCAAAGGTGCTTTTCCTTTCGTCCCTCATTGTTGGCAATCACGCTGTTTGCCGCATCCAGAATAGTCTGTGTGGAACGGTAGTTCTGCTCCAGACGAATGACGCTGCAATTTGGAAACTCCGCTTCAAATCCCAAAATATTCTCGATGGTTGCGCCACGAAACCGGTAAATGCTCTGGTCATCGTCTCCAACAACGCAGAGATTTTTGTTCTGACGGGTCAAAAGCGATACCAGCTGATACTGCGCATGGTTGGTGTCCTGATACTCGTCCACCAGTACATAGCGATAACGATCCTGATATTTTTCCAGTTCCTCCGGATGTTTTTGAAACAACTCCACAGTCAGATAGATAATATCATCAAAATCCAACGCATTGGATTCCTGCAAGTGGCGCTGATAGGCAGCATACAATTTTGCAATCATCATCTTTCGATAATCACCAGCTGAATCCTCCTGCATTTGCTCCGGAGAAACCATCGCATCTTTAGCACGGCTGATCTCCTGAATCACCGTGCGGGGCGGGAACTGTTTTTCTGAGACATTATTCTCCGCAAGGCAATTTTTCATCAGACGTTTGGCATCATCCGTATCGTAAATGACAAAATCATTTCCGTATCCCAAGAGTGCAATGCTGCGCCGCAGAATCCGGACACAGGCAGAATGAAATGTAGATGCATTCACCTGTCCTGCCATTTCTTCGCCCAATGTGGACGCCAGTCTTGCACGCATCTCCCCTGCTGCCTTATTGGTGAACGTAATCGCAAGAATGTTCCACGGACGGATTGGACGGACTGCCAGAATCTCACGCATTCGCTCTAAGTCCGCTGGAACAGTGCCTTCCCGATATTCTCGCAGCCATGCTGCATCCTCCGCAGAGAGATAGGCATCAGCCTGCATATATCCGTCCCCAAAATGAATCATATTGACGATTCTCTGGATGATAGCGGTCGTCTTACCGCTTCCGGCACCGGCAAGCACCAAGACCGGTCCTGTTACAGAAAATACCGCCTGACGCTGCTGCGCATTCAGTTCTTGAAAATAGGTTTCAAACGCACTTCTCTTTAATGCAATACACTCTGTTTCTGTCATACGCTTTCTCCGTTCTATTGGAATTTCACTCTGTCTATTATAGCATATCTTTTTCCATTTGAAAAGAGCGCACCGGAATTTTTCACAATTCCATCGCAAATCACTGGGAAGAAGTCTTTTTTTCTGTCTAAAATCATCTGTGAAACGGTTCTAATTGCAGAACGCACTGCATATCCTATTTCATGCGCCATAAATTTTTGAGAAAGAAGGATATTCTGTGAGAACGTTTCAAGTATTTGTTTTTCCATTTCTTTTTCTTGTGTTTCTCCGATTCGCACCGATTTTGGGACAAGCCGAGAGCTTTGAGCGAGGAAACACTGCCGATCTTCCGGCAGCAGAAGCCTATGCCTCGTGGACGCAATTCGCTGTACCTGATACGCAAACCCCAGCCATTGACCAAGACGGCTGTCTAAACTATGCACTGGCAAAAATGGCAGTGCGATATAATCTTCCGGTGGATGGAGTGGACGGATTGACGGATTCCTATACCTACTACACTACGTTTGTCCATCAGCTGCTCTCTCCGGAATTGGTCAAGACCGATCACATTGCAGAAGTATACTCCGAATTTCTTGTCCTAACGGAATTTGATGATTTTTCGGGAACTATTTCAGAGCGTATCCAGCAGGCATATACATACTGCGCTCAAACAGGTTCCGGCAATGACTGGGGGTACATTCTTCAGATGACCACAGCTTCTGGCAGCGATCACTATGTTTTGGTTGACACTGTGGACACCACAGAACAGCGCTTGTACCTCTTGGATTCTGGCTCTCTCTATGCATCCTATCTTGGAGATACAGAAACCACTACACGGGGATATTGTCTCCAGCGCATTTACGCCTATCACTTTCAAAAAGTCTTGGGAGATCTCGACGACGATTTTCGGCTCACGCAAAAGGATGCCCTGCTCTTGTGGAAAAACCGAGAGGCGACTCCCTGTTCTGTCGGAGATGCCAATCATGACGGGATGCTGAATCTCGCCGATGTCGTCTATCTGGCACAATATGTGGCATATTTCACCGGCGCACAGACAAAGCTGCCTTTTTTCATAGATGCAGTTCCGGAGGAAACCATAGCAGTACCGGAGTCACAGGAGTTTTTTGCGGCGTTTTCCAGCTTCAGCCAATGGAATGGAAAAATTTTTCAGAAACAAATCCGCATCCTGCAATAATTCAAAAGCACCTCCGACAATTCAAGCGTTGCCAGAGGTGCTTTTGAGTTAGGCTTTAGAACCGCCGGTCAGCGGCAGTCCATCTGCATAGTGATCCAGGAAATGATGATATTCATCTCCATCGTGGTAGGAAATGATTGTTCGGAGGTTGACATTGCAGACGCTGTTAAAAATATTCTTTTCCACGTCCGGATTGGTCTTTTTCAGCTGGGCAATCAGCGCCTTGGTTTCCTTGCGCTTTGAAGCAGTTTCCTGCTCCGGATGCTCCTGCGTCATCCGGCAGGCGCACTGAATGAATTTCAGATGGTGAAACTCTGCCCACTGGATGACATCGGCTTCCCGCATGAAATAAAGCGGGCGAATCAATTCCATTCCGGAAAAGTTTGCGCTATGCAGTTTGGGCATCATTGTCTGCGTCTGAGAACCATAGAGCATCCCCATGAGAATGGTTTCAATGACATCATCGAAATGATGTCCCAAGGCGATCTTGTTACAGCCGAGATTCTTGGCTGCCTCGTACAAATGTCCCCGCCGCATTCTGGCACAGAGATAGCAGGGATGCCGTTCCTGCTTATTTACCACCTCGAAAATTCTCGTCTGAAATGTGCGCAGAGGCAACTGTAAAATCTCCGCATTTTTTTGAATTTGATTCCAGTTCTCCTCCGCATATCCGGGATTCATACACAGGAATTCCAACTTAAACGGAATGTTCCCATATTTCTGAAAATGCTGCATACATTTTGCCATGAGCATTGAGTCTTTTCCGCCAGATACACAAACTGCAATGCGATCTCCCGGCTGAATCAATTCATACGTTTTCACCGCCTTGGTAAATGCATTCCAGATGGAAACACGAAATTCCCGAATGATACTGCGGTCGATTTCCTGCGCTCTTGAAAGTTCTTTCATTTTATTTTTTTACACTTCCTTTTTGATTTCCTACGACTTCCAATTCCTTTTTCCTGTACTTTTGCATCATGTAGTGATAAAAGAAACTGATTCCCAGACAAAGTGCTCCGCAGAACAGGAAGCTTACCGCTCTCAGGAAAAGCTGGTCGTAAGAGATATCCAGCAGAATCAGCTTGCAAATGCTGATCATCACGAGAACCAGTCCGAACACACGGATAACACGATAGGGGCGACAGAAGCCAAGTATAATATATCCGATTGCCAGACACAAAAACCCACAGCTCAACAAAATGCTGGGAATGTGGAACGCATAGAGCAGCAACGGCAACAGAAGCGCATGCTGCAATCCAAAAAGAAATTCCCGTCCGGAGGCAGAAAGTACTTTTCGCTTTGTGGGATTTTTCAGCAGTGAATAGGAGTAAGACAAAAGCACTGCAGTTACCGCACACGCCAGCACGATTTTCTCCGGCAACGAAACTTCCAGAGAGGTTTCTGCGCCATTTCCCAGTAAAAGCACAGTTCCCACAAGCAGAAGCATCATGCGATAACTCATGTGCAGCCAGAAAAACGGATCATTCTTTCGGACACAGCGAAAATGCAGCATTGCCACACAGAAAACCGCTGCAAAAATCACATACAGCCAACAAAATGACTGATTTGCCGGCATGCTGCAAAGCGGTGGTATTGCACGCAGCGGAATCCACGAACAGAACAAAAATAGACCGTAGACAATCTGTGTGAACTTTCTCTGATGCATGCTCTTGGATGTTAGGAAAAGATAGCCAAGGAAGGCAAACCACAGCAAGTTTTTCGCTGCCCAAAAATGTTCCGGCATGGCAAGGAGAAATCCGCTCACCGCTGCAATGATTCCACAAAAGTTTACGCAGTAGCATTGCGTCGGCATTCTGCGATGCTGTGTGATGTGCCAAACAGCAACCAACAAGATCGCACTTCCACCAAATACCGCCAGAGAAGTTCCTGCATGCCATGCCCAGAATCCCAGCAGCACTAACAGCTGTGCAAAAGTCGGCAGGAACAGAGAAGTCCATCGCACATCTGATGCCACTTGCAAATGCCTGAGTTTGTACATTCTCCAAAAATATTGGAACAAAATCGATAACAGCAAAAGTCCAAGTGCTATACACACAATAGGCGTTTGCCGGATATCGTCCGAAACCTGCGCATCGATCTGGAACAGGAGGGCAAAAACAACACCTGCATGGCAAATCATTTCCAACAGCGGATACCGCTTCGCATCTCGGCGGGATGTGCCTGTGAGAAGTGCAAAGGCGAGTACGGCATAGCCAACAAACAGCAAGAGATTCCAGTTCTGTGTTGCAGCATCAGACGAAAATGCTGCGAAATGCGAACGAAGCCAAATAATGTTTCTTAAAACAGTACAGCATACCCCAAGGACTCCGATGGGGCGGAACAGCGACTCTCGTTTTCTCGCCAGAATGCAAACACAGCCAACCCACAAAAGGCACGGGAAATAGCTCCATGGGAAGACCTGCAAGGAGCAGAATTCGAAGAGATTCCAGAGAGCGTATAGTAGAGTTACCGCGCCAATTCCACTAAGCTGGAAAAAGAAATGCTGGAATTTTTTCCAAGTGATTCCAATCCAGCCAGTGGCAAACATGATAAGCGCAATGCACAGCGGCAGAAGTTCTCTCAGAACGTCTGGGGAAGCGCTTCGGTTTATCAGCCAAAAACAATCGCAGAAAAGAACTGCAACTGGAATCGCCCCGTATTTTTTGAGAAATGCAATACTTTTTTCAGAAGGTTTCTTGCTCCAAAGGTGATAAAACAGCAATGTCATCAGCGCAATTACCGCACAGATCAAGCGGGAAATCGTCCGTTCTGTCAGCGATGTTGCCATTTCAATGCACAATGTGGATAGCAGCAAAAGCAAGCCGGAAATTCGAATCCCCTTGCGATTTTTACGAATGCCGAAAAACATTCTGCCCAAAATCAAAGCTTCCCAGACAAATAAAACAACCAGCAAAGGCAGCTGCAAAATGTGCACCACGAACCAGATCATTGCTGCATGCTTGGCACAACACCAGAGTTCTTTCGCCATTCTCGCTGATGTCGCTTGCAGCAGTTCTTCAGAATTGACCGTATACATAACAAGAACCACAAGAGCAATCAAAGCTCTCTGATACCATGTCATTTCAAGATTCAGCTGAAAAGCCCAGCATGTCACCATGCCAATTCCATGAATTACACGGGTTAGTTTAGAAAGAGTTTGGCCTTTTTGCATGTGACGGCACACAAAGAGCATCCCGCAGTTGCACAGGGAAAATCCGGCAAAGCAATAGAAGCATGCAGAGATTCTCCACGCCGAGGGAACGGCAAATACCACAAACAGCCACGTGAACAGCTGGAACAGAGCATAGGAGATCTGCAAGTAAAACGATGCGTGTTTGCGCCATCCCAGAATCGTCAAAAATGCAAGGAGGAACAGCCACGTGAAAAGGCGCAGAACATTTGTTATCTGCATCTGCGGTGCATTAAGGATGAGCAGCAAAACAGCAAATATTGTCAACATCAAATGAAGCTGATAGATGCCCTGAACGGTATGCGTTCTCTGGGCAGCAGTCCAAAACGCCAAGATTCCTGCAATGCTGCCGAAAAACAGTATCCACTGTGTTGCTGTGTTCACTGGAAGTGCAGCAGCAAGCAGCAGCCATAACGGAATCCACAGAAGAAATGTGGTGAGATAGTGCAGCGACCAGATTGAATCTGTTCCCTTTTGCCGTTTTCTCCACTGGTATGTCTCCCAGAAATATTGAAACGGCAGGAACAAGAGCAGCAAACCGGCACCGAGCCAGATCAATGTGCGCACTGAAAGTCCTGCGAAAAGAATCTGATCCGCATCTGGACTTATCTGTAAAAGGAGAAGCTGTATCTCCAGCAAAAACACACAGAAATGATTCAGCAAAAATGTGGCAATCCGATTCGGCTTAGCATCGGAGCATGCTGTAAACAGATAGAACAGAGCGGACAGGAGAAAGTAGGGAAACAGACAGAGGATCTGTGCAGCATATTGAGAGAGATCTCCATTCCCCGGTGTGTGACTGGAATAACCGATGGAGGAAAAGACCGCAACGACCATTCCCACCTGTCCGATCACACGAAACACAGCGGACTGTTTTCGGGAAATCAAAAAGACGATGACCGCCCAAAGCAAGAACAGACCATACAGCGCAAGTGGTGGAATCCACTGGTAATACCAATATGTCAGCAAAATTCCAAGATATAGGATTCCCACACCGCATCCGGCGACAGTCAGGAACGAAGTTCGAAAATTTTTCTTCCAGTGGGCACCGAAAATGCCCACCGCAGTCAGAAAACCGCCGGATGCAAATACGCCCAGCATCTGCCCTATCCTGGACGAAGCGGCATATGTCATCAGCATAACACCAATGAAAATCAATGCTGATGCCAGAATGCCAAGCACATTTCGTCCGAACTTGGTGTCCCAATCTTTTTTCGTCGGCTTTGTCTGCGGTGGTGAGAGCGGCTGCGAAGCAGGCATTCCCCATGGTTGCGGCGGAACAGGCGATGTAACGGCTGCCGTCTGCTGTTTCCTGCGCTGCTCTGTTTCGTATTGCGCTTGCTGCTGTTGCAGCCGGAAAAGTTCCATTTCCAGTGCCTGTATCTGTGCCTTAACGCTTTGAATGCGGGCGGACTGATCCTCCATAGATAACCCTCTTTCTGTGACAAACATTTTCTCTATTGTATCAGATACCACATAAAATGTCAAGGATTTCCGTCTTTTTCATGAATGATGCTCTAGAAAACAGGGAAATATAACAAGGCAAGGAGGAATTTTCTTATGGCATTTCAAAAAGTGATGATCTCTGGCATAAACACATCAGAACTGACGGTTTTGAAGGAAGAAGAGAAAATCAAACTGCTCCGTGAAATTCGTGAAACCAACAGCAAGGAGGCACGGGACAAGCTGATCCAGGGAAATCTGCGCCTTGTGCTCAGCGTCATTCAGAAATTTTCCGGACGTGGCGAGGACATGGATGATCTTTTTCAAATCGGTGTAGTGGGGCTGATGAAAGCCATCAACAACTTTGATCTCTCCAAAGAAGTACGCTTTTCCACGTATTGCGTTCCCATGATCAGCGGAGAGCTTCGACGCTATCTGCGGGATTTCAATCAGATCAAGGTGAGCCGTTCTCTTCGGGATCTTGCGTATCAGGTGATGCAGGCAAAAGAACAGCTTACCACACAGCTCCAAAAAGAACCGACACTCGCTCAAATTGCAGAGAAAACCGGTGCCAAACAGGAAGATATCGTCATCGCCATGGAGAGCATCAGCGAGCCAATGTCTTTGTATGAGCCTGTATACTCTGATACCGGAGACACCCTCTATATTCTTGATCAGATCAGCGATCAGGATACCGTAGAGAACTGGATAAGAGAATTGTCACTTCGGGAAGCAATTCGAAAGCTTGGAAAACGAGAACAAAATATCCTCTACCTCCGGTTCTTTCAGGGAAAAACGCAGACAGAAGTGGCAAAAGAAATCGGCATTTCCCAAGCGCAGATCTCCAGATTGGAAAAGGGCGCAATTACAAAGATTCGTGAAGCGAGTAAAATATAGCTGACGCTCCTTAAAATATACCACATGCAGAAAACAGGGCTTGCTTTTTTCATTTCCTTATGATATAATATGAAATATACTGATAGATTTTGTGCATTCGAATCAATGAATGGAGGAATATAGTGAAAATTCAAGAGTCTGCTGAAAATTATCTGGAAACGATCCTAGTGCTTCGCAACCGCCACGGCAGTGTACACGCCATTGACATTGCAAACGAACTGTCATTTTCCAAACCCAGCGTCAGCGTTGCCATGCGCAATCTTCGTGAGAACGGCTATATCACCGTGGATTCCAGCAACAACATCTCCCTGACACCGCAGGGGCTGGTCATTGCAGAAACCATCTACGAACGGCATACGCTGATTTCCAACTGGCTTATCTCCCTTGGCGTATCTCCGGAAACTGCTGCAGAAGATGCATGCCGTATGGAACATGTCATCAGCGCAGAGAGCTTTTCGGCAATTAAACAGCACGTTTTATCCAAAGGAGCACCAGAAACAGAGGAGTCGGCATCATGATGAAACGCATCGTCACCATTCAAGACATCTCCTGCTTTGGAAAATGCTCCTCCACTGTTGCGCTTCCGCTGATCTCTGCCATGGGTGTGGAAGCAGCGGTGATCCCAACAGCGGTGCTTTCCACACATACCGGCGGATTTACCGGATACACCTTTCGGGATCTGACTGCGGACATTCCTAAAATCGCACAGCACTGGAAGTCCTTACAGCTGGAATTTGACGGCATTTACACCGGATATCTCGGTTCCAGAGAGCAGGTACAGATCGTCTCCAATTTCTTCGACCAATTCCGCAGCAGCAATACTAAAATTGTGGTCGATCCGGTTATGGGCGATTTTGGAAAATTTTACGCCGGATTCACCATGGATTTTGTCGCAGAAATGCGACAGCTCTGCCAAAAAGCAGATGTCATTGTGCCAAACCTCACAGAGGTTTCTCTTCTGTTGGGGATTCCCTATCCGGAAAACTACACAGAAGCTGATGTACACAACATGCTCCGCCAGCTTACTGCTCTCGGTTGCTCGTCTGCTGTCATCACCGGCATCCAATATGATGATACCAATCACGGCGCTGTCGCCTATGACAGCAAGTCCGATCATTTCTATCAGACGTTCCGAAATCATGTTCCGGAACCCATGCACGGAACCGGCGACATTTTTGCCAGTGTACTCTCCGGCGCACTGATTCGTGGCGCATCCTTGGAGCAGGCGCTCTCCATTGCTGTCAATTTCACAGCGGATACCATTGAGGCAACGCTGCCTGATCTGCGCACGCTGCCACGTGAAAAAGCACCGTGGTACGGTGTGTACTTCGAATCCTGCATCGGAAAGCTTGTCTCCTACACCAGCGAGATTCACGCTTAATACAAAAATCCCATTGCTGAAGCCATTTCAGCAATGGGATTTTTTATGCTCTGCCGGGGACTTTCATCTCCAGCCATTGAATCAGTTCGTGGAATCCATCCAGATTCATGGGGTATTGTTTTTCCTCTTCAATCTCGGCTTTCTCGGAACAGAGCCGGCTATGCCAAATCTGCACGGTCAGCGCAGAATCGGAGGGCGTGATTTTATAGCTCAACGTTCCATAGCTCCCGCTAAACGGATTTTGGAACTCAAAATAGGAGAACTGCGGAATGTCCAAAATCTCAGATACCGGATTTTTACGCATGTGCGCACACCTCCTTTTCCAAAATCGGAATCGCCTTGTCTATGGTTTGGGCAACGCCGAGAAGCAGCGGCTGAAAGCACTGTTCCGGCTGTGTCAGATCGGGTACCATAATCACACGGCATCCTGCTGAAAACGCCGCATAAATTCCATTTGGGGAATCCTCCATCGCCACGCATTCCCGTGGGTTAAGCTGCAATGCCTCGGCAGCCCGCAAATAGATCTCCGGTTCAGGTTTGCCGTGCTGTACCTGATCGCCGCCGACGATCATGGAAAACTGCATCGGAATCCCAGCCATCTTCAAACGCTCCACGGCGAGGTCTTTGGCAGTCGCTGTTGCAACTGCGGTTCGGATTCCGTTTTCCTGACAGAATTGCAGCAGCTCCGAAACGCCCGGCTTTGGTGTAGCACCCTGTTTTTGAATGGCTTCTGCCACCAGTTCCCGCCGGCGATCCCGAACCTTGAAATAGTCGAATGAGTCTCCCATCACCCGCTTGAAGTAAGGCGCAGCATAGTCCTTGGAACAGCTGCGAACGGCCAATGCATATTCATCCGGAAGCACATATCCAAATTCGGCCGCGCTCTTCTTCCAACAGGAAAAATAAATCCGCTCGGTGTCCAGCAAAAGACCATCCATGTCAAAAATTACACCACGAATCATAGACATTCTCCTTTTTAGCGAAACAGCTGCTGTTTCAGGGATGCCAGATCAAATCCATTGACCAAGCCGTCCCCAGTCAGTTCCGCCTGATCGTAAGCAGCATCGGAAAGGCGCTCCTCTCCCAGCAGATACCGGAAAAGCTTGACTGCATCTGCAATTTGCACTGTGCCATCCAAGTTTACATCGCCTTTCTGCGAAGTCGGTTCTGTCGTGGTCACCGTTGTTTCCGAAGTAGAAATTGTGGTTTCTTCGGCACTGGTTTCTGTTTCCGAGGTCGTAGACTCTGTAATAGTTTCAGAGGTTGTCTCGGTAGTGGATTCTGTGGTCAAAGAAGTGGTCTCTGTGGTAGTAGTGGTTCCCGTTGTTTCAGATGTAGTAGTAGCAGTGGTGGTCGTAGTTGACGTTGACGGCGTTTCGGTCAGGTAGCTGGAAATCAAATCTGCCCAATGCTCTCCCATGCAGGCATATCCTGCCTCATTGGGATGCACGCCATCTTGCAGTCCTGTCTGCACATCCACAACGCTATGCACATCGGCGAACCGGATTTTCTCCCCTGCTGCCTGTTTCTTTGCAACCAGCTCCGCAATGGACTGGTTATAGGTGTCGATGCTCTCCTGTACTTTTGCAGTGAATGTTTCCGGATCTGAAGTGTAATCCAGACCATACTTCCAAGTATAAGCGCCCAGCCAATCCAACCGCTGTGCAACATCAATATCCGGAATGGTAGATACAAAGAGCATATCTCCATCCTCGTCCAAATAGGGCAAAATTGCATCAATCAGCGACTCCAGACGATCAGTAATTCCATCATTGCAGGCATCCAGCACATCATTGGTACCGATTTGCAGCATAATGATATTGGGATCGTAAACCTCCAGCATATTTCCGCTGGTGTTGCTGTCATAATATGTGGTATCGAAAATGGTCTCTCTCAAACCAGACCGGGAGGATCCGTCTGTCTTCTGAATGGTATAGCCGCTGTATCCTGCATGTGCCGGATCGTAAGTAATTACCGTTCCATCTGACATGGTATAGGTTGCCGTGTTGGTCCAATTGTTTTGAGGGCCAACCATATCAAAATTGGTGATGCCCTTTTGCTGCATATCATAGCAGAAATACTTACGATAGCCATTGTCGCCGTTAATATAGCCATCTGTGATGGAATCCCCCATCGCCAGAATGCGAATTGGCTCTTCCGCCGAAGCAGTTGCAGCGGAAAAGTGTGTGCCTACACAAATTGCAGAAACCGCCAGACAAAATGCGGTAATTCCAGAAATCCATCGAAACTTCATCATGATTCTCGTTCCCTTCTCTTTTATTTGTTTTTCATCTCACGAATCTTCTCTGCCAGAGCTGTTGCCAAAACCGTTCCGCCTTCATCATTGGGATGCTGTCCGTACACGGTTTTGGAGGCATCTGTCGGATCCGCCAACAGCGATGCAGCATCAAAGAACTGTGCACCGCAATCCGCAGCAATGGACGCCGCAGTTGCATTATATTCCGTTCGGATCGGTTCCAATTCCGCAGACAAATCAAAAGGCGGGGAATTCCAGACAATGGTCTGCACTCCGGAATCGGTACACTTTTTGGTGATGGTACGAACTGCGTCCTCGATCTCTGCTGCGGTCGCATGGCCAGAACCGCCATATGGCCCGCTGATGATATCATTGGTGCCAAACGCAACCGTAATCAAATCTGCTCCCGCCACTGCACGGTTCAGCCAATCACCGCCCGCAGCACAATCCGTTGCTCTTGCATAGCCAAGTCCCAGATTCCAAAGGCTATAGTCTTCTGTTCCCAGCTGATCCAGTGTCTGCGCCGCCCAGAACTGATAGGCATTGTCCGAAGTCTGGCAGCCCTGTGTCACAGAGTCACCCAGCGTAACGATTCTCGTCTTTACCTCTCGCTTGCAGCCGAACAGCTGGGGCAGCGGAATCTCATTGACATAGTTGAAGCCCTTGCCGTTCCCCTGATCAGCATAAGCATATGTCATATTGGACATACTTTCTGTTCCTGTTACCGTCCACTCCCACAGCAGGTAGTGGTTTTCCGGCACATCCAGTGTTACCGGATCGCTCCAAAACGTTTCATCTGGCGCGACTTCCTTTTGACTGTTTCCGGAAAAAGTCACAGCTTCCATAGAATCCGGTTCCACATTCGGATCGAATTCTGTCCCGCCATCGGCAATTGAAGCGCTTTCAATGGTATACTTCCCACCGGACTTTCCGGCATAAGATGTGCTCCCATCCTCCCACGTGGAGTCCACAGCGTTCGAAAAATAAAAGCAATATTCAAACGAGCCGGCAGCTTCTACTGGAAGCCATGCACGATAGGTCACGTGCTCCGCAGAATCGATGGTCTTATTATTTCCAGTTGCCACAACAGTATTGGAAACATAGGTATCGAACAGCGTCGGCTCCTGCGATTTTTCTTCCGATTTCTTCTATGCGGAATTTCCGCAAGACGGCAGAAGTGCAAGCATGGCTGCCAAAAGCAGCGCAGCGGGTTGCTTTTTTCGCACAGATTTCATTTGGTTCTCCTCCATTCCTATGTAAACTCAAAAATTTCATTTTTATTATACCTGAAAATTATAGATAAATCTCAGTAGAAACAAAAATTTATAGATAATATTTTTCAACAATCCAGCTTAAAATCATATGTCATGTAATGATTTTTCTTTAAGTTCTGCAATTTGAACAATAAAAATCAAGATTTTCAGAAAAAACCATAGAAATCGCTTGACAAAGCTTTCGTTTCATGATATATTAAATTTATGTACCTATCGGTTTTATTTTGGAAAGGAGAATTGACTTGATACGTCGCAGAACACTTGCCGGTCTGGTCGCAGGAATTTTGACCATTTCCTGTGCTTCTCAGATCGCTGCAACACAACCTGTTCATGCCGCAGACAGCTATGACATGAACATTTCCGTCAATCTAAACGGAGAAAAGAAAGCAATCAGCCCCTATATCTACGGTGTCAACGAATATGGAAACACCAACAATTTGCGCAACGTTACCGCTGGTGCGGTACGACAGGGCGGAAATCGCTACACAGGCTACAACTGGGAGACAAACTACTCCAACGCCGGTCACGACTGGATCAACAGCTCAGATACCAACATCGGTGACGATTCCGACGGTCCCGGCTACGCAGCAAGACGGCTTTCGGAGAGCTGCCAGAAGTACAATGTTCCGTACAAGATGACCACGCTGCAAATGGCTGGATATGTTGCAGCGGACAAGGCCGGAACTGTTGAGGACATCCAGGCTGCGCCGTCCTCCCGCTGGGACAAGGTGGAATTTCAGAAAAACGGAGAACTTTCTCTGACACCGGACACAACAGACGGCACTGTCTACATGGATGAGTATGTCAATTATCTGGTACAGACACTGGGAAATTCCGCTACTGCTTCCGGAATTCAGGGATACAATCTGGACAACGAACCAGTGCTGTGGAATCAGACACACCCATTGATTCACGCCGAAACGGTGTCCAACAACGAGCTGATTTCAAAGACAATCGCACTTTCCCGTGTCGTCAAAAGCATCGACCCGAACGCAGAGGTATATGGTCCGGCGTTTTGGGGAATCCTGCCATGCATTCAAGCCGGAAACAGTACGGAGTATACCGATCCGGAATGGGATGCAGTCAAAAATGATTATACTTGGTACATGGATTTCTACCTGAAACAAATGGCAGATGCGGAGGAAACCTACGGTACTCGCCTTCTGGATGCGGTGGACGTTCACTATTATGCACAGGATTGCAGCACCGATGAGGGCATCCTGCAGGCTGCAAGAAGCCTGTACGACCCGGACTACAAGGAGAAAAGCTGGCTCCAACCCTATTTCGGACAGTATTTTCCGTTCCTGACCAGAATGCAGGAGTCCATTGAAAAGTATTATCCCGGTACAAAGCTGGCGTTGACAGAGTACAATCTTGCCAACATTTCCGACGAAAAGAACACCGGCAAGTCTGTTGTTTCTGCCATCGCAGAAACTGAGGCGCTGGGTGCATTCGCAGATCAGGGAGTATACCTTGCAACATACTGGGGTACACTTCCGGAATGCCCCTATGTGGAATCCGCTTTCAACCTCTACACGAACTACGACGGAAAGGGCAGCGCATTCGGCAACACATTGGTGGAATCCAAATCTGAGGACCTCTCCAAGGCAGCTGTTTTCGCCTCCATTCAGGGAAACGACGAGGGAACTGTCACAGCAACACTCTCCAACAAGAGCAGTTCCAGCACAGAAAATGCGGTCATTTCTCTGGAGGGCAGCAGTGTAGATTATCAGAGCGCCGTTGTCTATGCCATTACCAAGGACAGCAGCGACATCAAAATTCTGGACATTCAAAACGATGTGAATGGAAATCAGGTAAAGGTAGAACTTCCTCCGCTCTCCGTTGCACAGATTGTCATCTCTGATGAAAAAACCGATGTGACTTATCCGGAAGAACCGGACATCCGTACCGAAAAAGTTATTTACAACTGGGACGACCTTGAACTCTCTGAGAACGGATTCAAGATAATTCCACTTGGCGACAAGGAACACCTGAAGGAAATCATCATCAACACCACAGCAACCTCTAACGCCGGTTCCAGCTGGATCAGCGGCGGCGGCGGACTCTGCTTCAATCATGTTATCCCCAGCGGTGAGACAAAGGAACAGTGGGCAAGCAAATCCTTCTCCTACAATGCCGGTACCGCAGATGCGATCATTCCGTTCGATGAACTGTTCTCCATTGTGGTAGACGGAAAGAGCAAAGAAGTTAGCGCAGTCTGCAACGATACCTACGCAGAATTGCAGGATAACTGGTGGAAATCCTCCGAAAAGGGCGGAGATAAGGGCACTGACGTAACAGTAACCTTCAATTCCATCACACTGGTCTATGAATACTCCGGTTCTTCGGAAACCACCACGACAACAATACCGGAAACCACTACCACCACAGAAGAAACAACAACGACAACAGCAGTAGAAACCAGCACAACATCGAAATCCAGCAGTTCAGAAGCAGAGACGACTGTGACAACGACACAGACAGCGTCGGAAACTACGGTATCTTCTTCGGATTCCGCTGAAACTACCACAACCACCACTTCGCAGCAAACGGAACCTATCGATCCGATAGAAGCCACCCTGTGCGGAGATGTCAATCAGGATGGCGAGGTTTCCCTTGCCGATGCCGTTATACTCAACAAGGCGGTTGCCGGACAGGTAAATCTGAATGAGCAGGCAAAAGCGAATGCCGACTGCAAGAAGGACAACATCCTCAGCAGTGACGACAGCATGACGCTGTTGCAATTTCTTGTGCATCTGGTAAACAACATTCCGGTTGCATAAGCATCTCTGATTTTCCAAACACTTTTCCAACCGCAAAAGGCAGTCCTCTTCTCTGAGGGCTGCCTTTTTGGCGCTTGTTTTATTCAGACAGAAGTGTCATCTGTCCGGAACTGGGCAGGTCTTTTGCCAGACCGCCAGTTGCCGGAATCGTCTTGACCCGATATTTTTTCAGCTGCGCTGATTGCTCTTCATCCAGCAGACACGCTTCGCAAACTACATGCTTTGCCTTTAGGGTCAGCACCTGTACTCCCTGCGTGTCACGAGTTGCCTTTGCCGCAATCAAGCTGGCATCCAGCAGCACTGCACGATTGCCATCTGTCCGCACAAATACATCACATGCGACATCCTCTGCCGGAATTTGCAGCACCTGTACCAATGGTGACTTGTCGCTGTACGCATTTTGCAGCTTCTTGCGGTTTGTCTTTGTCGCATAAGAGGACAATGGCACACGAGCAATTTTTCCGTTGGCAAAAACGAACAGCAGATCTCCGCTGTAATCCATGGTTGCAATCATCTGGACAACATATTCCCCATCGCCAAAGCCTAGCTTTGCCGGAACATAGTCGCCCATAACGCTCGCCTTTACCTCTTGGAATTCGCTGGCACGTGTTTTATACACCTGCTGCTGGCTGGTGAAAAACAGCAGCTCAATGCGATTGGTGGTTTCCAGATGGCACACCATCCGGTCATCTTCTTTCAGCTTCTGCTCATGGCTCATGCGCAAAGAAGCCGGCAGGATTTTCTTGAAGTAACCGCTCTCGGACAGAAACAGGTGTACCGGATAGTTCGGAATCTCTTCCTCCTCCTGTTCGCCCTGAAGGTCAGAAGCGTAATAGAACAGTGTCTTTCGCGGCTGTCCGTATTTTTTCGCAGTTTCTTTCAGCTCCGAAATAATGATCTTCTGAATCTTCTTCGGGTCTGTCAGCGTTTCCTCGATCTCCTTGATGTCGGCTTGCAGCTGATCCGTTTCCTGTGTTCTGCGGAGGATGTATTCCCGGTTCAAATGGCGCAGTTTGATCTCAGCGACGTACTCCGCCTGTATCTCATCAATGCCAAATCCAATCATCAGGTTAGGAACAACGTCTGCCTCTTCCTCGGTTTCCCGAACGATTCGAACAGCCTTGTCGATGTCCAAGAGAATCTGCTTCAAGCCCAAGAGCAGGTGGAGCTTTTCCTTTTTCTTTTTCAGGTCAAACTGCAAGCGCCGGCTGACACAGCTGAGCCGGAAGTTCGACCACTCCTGCAAAATCTCTCGCACGCCCATGACACGGGGCTTTCCGTTGACCAGAATGTTGAAATTACAGGAATAGCTGTCCTGTAATGGGGTCAGGCGGAACAGCTTCTGCATCACCTTTTCTGGATCGTTTCCACGCTTGAGATCGATGGCGATTTTCAAGCCATCCTTGCCGGTTTCGTCACGCACATAGGAGACTTCCCGCAGCTTCCCTTGTTTGATGCAGTCCACGATTTTATCGATGATTGCCTCAATGGTGGTGCTGTACGGAATTTCTGTGATTTCCAGGCAGCCATCCTCTTTGTTATAGTTCCACTTAGAACGAACCCGAACACTGCCACGACCGGTGTCATAGATTTTTTTCAGCTCGTCTTCGTCATAGTACAGATATCCGCCGCTGGGGAAATCCGGTCCTTTCAAGGTGGAAATCAAGTCGTGCTCCGGATTTTTGAGAACAGCAATACAAGTTTCGCAGACCTCCGCCAGATTAAACGGACAGATACTGCTCGCCATGGAAACAGCAATTCCCACGTTGGCGTTGACCAGCACTGATGGAAATGTCGTCGGGAACAGCGTCGGCTCCTGCATGGTGTTGTCATAGTTTGGGACAAAATCCACCGTGTCCTTGTCGATATCCCGAAACAGCTCCTGACAAATCGGCTCCAGCTTTACCTCCGTGTAACGAGATGCTGCATACGCCATATCTCTGGAATACGCCTTACCGAAGTTTCCCTTAGACTGTACATAGGGGTGCAGCAGCGCTTCGTTTCCTCTTGCCAGACGAACCATTGTCTCGTAAATTGCACTGTCACCATGGGGATTCAGACGCATGGTCTGTCCTACCACATTCGCAGACTTGGTCAATCCGCCATTCAGCAGATTCATCTGGTACATGGTGTAGAGCAGCTTCCGATGGGACGGCTTAAAGCCGTCGATCTCCGGCAATGCACGGGAAATAATCACACTCATAGCATAGGGCATGTAATTTTTTTCCAGGGTATCTGTGATCTTCTCTTCCTCTACGATTCCCGCCCCTGCAATATAGGCATCCGGAATTGCTTGTCTCTTTGGTTTTTCCGATTGTTTTTTTCGTGCCATAGAAGCTCCTTTCTATCTCAGCGATTATTTAGCTGATATCTGCCAATTCCAGATAGTCGCTGCCAAACTGGGCGATGAAATCCTTTCTGCCCTGCAGGTTATCTCCCAGAAGCAAATCGAACATCGCCGTGGTCTGCTCGACCTCTGCCGCAGTTACACGAATCAGACGGCGAGTTTCCGGATTCATTGTGGTCAGCGCCATCATATCCGCCTCATTTTCGCCCAGACCTTTGGAGCGCTGCAGCGTGTACTTTTCTCCTTCAATCTGCTTGAGGATGTCCGTTTTTTCTTTTTCCGTGTAGGCAAAATACGTCCGTTTCTTCGTGGTGATCTCAAACAGCGGAGATTCCGCAATGTAGACATAGCCCATATCAATCAGCGTCGGTGTCAGACGATACAGCATGGTCAAAATCAGTGTGCGAATCTGGAATCCATCTACATCGGCATCGGTACAAATAACAATCTTGTTCCAGCGCAAACCGTCCAGATGGAATGTGGAAAGCTCCTTGTTGGCCTTGGTGTTTACCTCAACACCGCATCCCAGCAGCTTGATGATGTCTGTAATGATGTCGTTCTTGAAAATTTTTCCGTAATCTGCTTTCAGGCAGTTCAGAATCTTGCCACGCACCGGAATGACCGCCTGAAACTCCGCATCTCGTGCCATTTTTACCGAACCCAATGCGGAATCACCCTCCACAATGTACAGTTCCCGACGGGAAAGGTCTTTGCTGCGGCAATCCACAAACTTCGGAATCATATTGGTCACATCAATGGTTCCGGAGAGCTTTTTTGTCATGTTCAAACGGGTGCGCTCTGCGCTCTCCCGACTGCGCTTATTCACCAGAATCTGCTGTGCAATTTTATCTGCCTCGTCCGGATTTTCCATGAAATAGATTTCCAGCTGGTGCTTGAGGAACTCCGTCATTGCCTCGTAGACAAATTTATTGGTGATCGCCTTTTTGGTCTGGTTCTCGTAGCTCGTCTGGGTGGAGAAGCTGGAGGAAACCAGAATCAGGCAAGCCTCGACATCGGCGAATGTGATTTTCGCCTCGTTTTTCAGATACTTTCCATTCTGTCGCAGGTAGCTGTCGATCTGAGACACAAACGCCTGCTTAACCGCCTTTTCCGGAGAACCGCCGTGCTCCAGCCAGCTGGAGTTATGGTAGTACTCAATCTTTTGAATGCGGTTGGAAAATGTCAGCGCAACATTCAGCTTGACTTTGTACATAGGCTTGTCACTGCGATCCTGTCCCTCACGCTGGCAGCTCCAGTTCTGGATGGAAGTCAGTGCAGCATCTCCTGCAATCTCCTGCACATAATCGGCGATGCCATTCTCATACAGGTACTGCTTTTCCGTGAAAGAACCGTCGGCTTCCTCATTACGGTAGACAAACAGCAGATTTGGGTTTACCACAGCCTGTCGCCGGAGGATGTCGCAGTAATATTCTTCCGGAATGTCGATCTCCGTGAAAACCTCCAAATCCGGCTTCCAATGTGTCCGTGTTCCCGTCTGCTTCTTCTTTGTGGGAGCTTTCTTCAGTCCGCCTACATTCTCCCCCTTTTCAAAGTGCAGGTTGTACTGATATCCATCTCGCACAATCTCCACATCCATATAGGCAGAGGCAAATTGTGTGGCACAAAGGCCAAGTCCGTTCAATCCAAGAGAATAGGCGTAGTTATCATCATCTGCGTTATATTTTCCGCCGGCATACAATTCACAGTACACCAATTCCCAGTTATACCGGTTCTCATTCTTGTTGAAATCCACAGGACATCCACGGCCGAAATCCTCCACCTCTACAGAATGATCCTGATACCGTGTGACAACGATCTTATTGCCATAGCCCGCACGAGCTTCATCAATGGAATTCGAGATCACTTCAAATATGGAATGGGCACATCCATCCGGTCCATCAGAGCCAAAAATAACAGCAGGACGCTTTCTTACCTTATCCGGTCCTTTCAGCATTGTAATGCTTTCATTATCGTAGCCTTGTTTTTTCGCCATACTCTTGTCCTTTCTTCGAGAAAATGCCAGACTTGCCGCTGCAAATCTGCCGAAAAAGAAAAGGCTTCTTTCCAAGCCCGCTTTTTCATAGAAACATTCCTATCATACCACATTCTTCTCAAAAAATCAAGTTTTTTATTGCACCACAAAATCATACACTATTTATCTTTGATTTCATCGTCAAAAATTGTTGATTTTCTCAAAATACGCACAATTTAGAAACAAGAACAGTGGGTACACATAAAAAACTGATCCGCCAGACAAGGCAGATCAGCCATTCAAATCCTATTATGCGTTTGTCAGCTCCTGATAACACTTTCGGAAAATTTCCAGGAAGCGCTGCAGCTCCTGATCTGTTGTCAAGTGGCTCAAACTGATACGCCAAGAGCACATCGCTCTTTTCCGATCATGCGTTACGGCATAGACTGCACGTGATGGTGTATTGGGCACAGAGCAAGCGGATTTTGTGGAAACTGCCACACCGTTTTCGTCCAGCTTTTGCTGAAAAACAGCAGCCTTTACACCCTTTACGCTGAGATTCAGCACATGGGGAATCGCTTGTTGAGGGCTATTTATCAGCACCAGTGGATAAGCTACGAGCTGTTCCCGCAGATACTGATTCTTCTTCTGAATTTGGGCGTAATGCTCTGACAAATTCAACAGTCCAAGTTCCAGCGCACACTCCATTGCCAGAATCATCGCCGTATCCGGCGTGCCGCTTCGATAGATGGTGGTACTTGCACCGCCGTGAATCAGCGGTTCCAGAATCACCGGCTGCTTCTTGTACAAAATACCGCTGCTTCCAAGCCCGTAGAATTTGTGGGATGCAAAGCTTACCAAATCGGCATCCGCACAGGAAAACGGAATTTTCCCCACTGCCTGTGTGGCATCTACGTGGAAGGTGCAATTGGGATAACCAGTAAGTATTTTCGAAATCTCTGAGATCGGCTGAACTGTTCCCAATTCACTGTCCACAGCGCAAATCGAAACCAAAATGGTATCCTGCCGCAGCAGGCGCTTCAAATGCGAGAGGTCAATGGTGCCGTCCTCCTGAATCTGCACCAAATCGATCTCATAACCTTGCTCCTGCAAAAAGGTAAGCGCACCGCTAACGGAGGAGTGTTCCAGACAAGTGGAGATGATGTGCTTGCCAGTGTGCCGTTTCGTGTGCGCAATTCCTTTGATCGCAAGGTTGTTGGACTCGCTGGCACCGCTTGTGAAAATCAATTCCTCCGGCTGAACTTGCAGCAGTTCTGCCATATGTGCAGTTGCTCTGGAAATGGCTTCTTTGGCAGACAGTCCCGTATGATGTTTGGAGTTTGGATTTCCCATGTACGTTACAGCAGCCTGACAATAGCAGTTCAAGACACACTGGTCTACTGGCGTGTTGGCAGCATAGTCCAGATAAATCTGCTGTTCATTCACAGCGTTCTCTCGTTCTTTTTCCTGCATGCTATCTCACCTCATGATGTGCTTCGGATTTTCGATATTTTCCATACCAGGCAAGCGATTTGATGTCGGCATTGGAACTGCACACCCGACAATTTGGCGCACGATGCGGAATCGGAAGTATGCGAACTTGCAGCGAAAATCCGTCAAACGTCAACAGTTTTCCCACCAGCAGTTCTCCTGTCCCAAGCAGATATTTTACCGCCTCCATCGCCTGTGCGCTGCCAGCAATTCCTGCTGTCATCCCGAGAACCCCCACCTGAGCGCAGCTGGGCAGCTTCTCTTCCGGCATGTCCTCAAAAATACAGCGGAAGCACGGCCCTTGCTCCGGCACATAGGTCATAATCTGTCCCCCTGCCCGCAGTACACCGGCATGGACAAACGGCTTTTTTGCAAGAACGCAGGCATCGTTGATCAAAAGCTTATTCTCCATGCGATCGGTTGCATCGATCACGAAGTCATAGGACTGTATCACAGACAAAATGTTCTGCTCGTTAAGATAAAACGGATGCGTAACCACATGAACATGGGGATTCAGTGCGGAAAGCGTCTTTTGTGCAGAGGCTGTCTTTGGCATGCCGATTCGCTCCGTTGTGTGCAAGATCTGGCGCTGCAAATTGGAACAGGCAACAACATCTCCGTCTGCAATGCCAATGGTTCCAACGCCGGCTGCTGCCAGATAGAACGCTGCCGGACTTCCCAAACCGCCGGCACCAACTACCAAGACCCGACTCTCTGCCAATCTCTCCTGCCCTGCCTCGCCGATTTCCGGCATAACACACTGTCTGGCATATCGTTCCAGTTCCTCCGGATTCTGCTTCATCTAGATCGCCTCCCGATTCCTCAAGTGGTTTCCTCGTAATCATCCAAAAAGTGATGCGACTCCGCACCCTTATGATAGGAAATTACTGTTTCCAAATTGATGTTTTCAACGCTGCGAAAAATATTCATGTCGATATTCTTGTTGATTTTCCGAAGTTCCCGCAGCATCGTCTTGATCTCCTGCCGTTTCGAACCGCCGCCGCCATTGTCGCACATGGTACAGTTTTCCGTAAAACGACAGGCACACTGGATAAATTGCAGGTCATGATAATTTTTCCAAGCGATAATGTCTGCTTCACGCACCAGATACAGAGGACGAATCAGTTCCATTCCCTCGAAATTCTTGCTGTGCAGCTTCGGCATCATCGTCTGAACCTGTGCGCCGTAGAGCATGCCCATCAGGATAGTTTCAATGACATCGTCAAAGTGATGCCCCAGTGCAATCTTGTTACATCCCAGCGCCTTTGCGTTCTGGTAGAGATAGCCACGCCGCATCCGTGCACAAAGATAACACGGACTGTCATCAATATCTGCCACAACATCAAAAATATTCGTCTCAAAAATTTGAATCGGCAGATTCAGCAGCTTGGAATTTTCCTCGATTTTCTGCCGATTGATTGCATTATAACCGGGATCCATGACCAGAAAAACCACTTCAAACGGAACATCACTGTACTTCTGAAGCCGCTGCATGCATTTCGCCATGAGCATAGAATCTTTTCCGCCCGAAATACAGACCGCAATCTTGTCGTTCTCTGAAATCAGCTGATACTCTTTAATTCCCTTAATAAACCGACTCCAAATGGACTTCTTATATTTTTTTGTGATGGAAAGCTCATACTTATCTTGCTCTGTCATCATTACACCTCATTTGATACAATACATATGAAATACATCTGTTTCCTATTATAGCACACTCGTTCTCAAAAAGCAATACGGCATCAAGAACGTTTCACATCGCCGATGTCCGTCACGGCTTCGTATCCCACCGAACGAATTCGATTTTCCAAGCAGCCACGGCATTGTGCGGACTCCTCACCTGTGCAAATTTTATTGTCGTACAGGGAGTACCACTTTCGCACACGAACCGGTGAGAGATTCGGCATCACCACATTCGCCCCCGCTTTCAGTCCCAGTTCTCGCCCATTAGGATGAATGGTTCCCAGCGCTGTTGTCGCCGGAATGAGCGCATGCGGAAACATCAGGCGCAGAACCGCAATCAAGCGCAGCGTCAGCGCCAAACTTCCGTTTGGATACTGGGAAAATGGCGTATCTGCATGGGTCAGATATGGCCCAATTCCAATCATATCCGGATCCAGTTCCTGCAAAAAACGCAGATCAGCAATCAGACAATCTGTTGTCTGAAATGGAGAGCCAACCATAAATCCGGAACCCACCTGATAGCCAAGTTCTTTCAGATCGAACAGACAGCGTTTCCGATTGGACAAGTGCATCTCCGCCGGATGCAATTTACTGTAATGCGACGCATCCGCAGTTTCGTGCCGCAAAAGATAGCGGTTTGCTCCCGCACGAAAATATGCGGCATAGCTCTCCCTCGGCTTTTCTCCGATGGAGAGGGTGATTGCACAATCCGGAAAGCGTTCCCGAATGGCGGATACGATCTCGCAGATCTCCTTATCCGTGTAAAACGGATCCTCTCCGCCTTGCAGGACAAAGGTGTGAAATCCCAGCGTGTATCCCTCTTCGCAGCAGGAGAGGATCTCCTCTCTCTCAAAACGATACCGCACAGCACGGGTGTTCCCTTGACGTATCCCACAGTAATAGCAATTGTTCTTACAATAGTTTGTAAACTCGATCAAGCCACGAAGATAGACCGCCGTGCCATATCGTTCCCGCCGAACTTGATCTGCCTCGGAAAACAGCATGTCATCTGTTGCTGCATTGCTCTGTTCCAAAAGCACCCGAAGCTCCTTGTCGGAAATCGTCTGTGCATGCTTCAGTTGATGGATGCTGTTTCGAATCGATTCCTGTACTACGAACATATGATCCCCATTTCTCATTATGATAGAAAAAAGACTTCCAGAGAAACTCTCTAGAAGTCTTTCATTTTGGCGGACAGGGAGGGATTCGAACCCTCGATACGCTATTAACGTATACACGAGTTCCAGTCGTGCGCCTTAGACCAGCTCAACCACCTGTCCATCTTATGCTATCGCTTCCTGCTTGTTGGAAGCGTGGTGCGAGTGACGGGACTTGAACCCGTACGCCGAAGCACACGCCCCTCAAACGTGCCTGTCTGCCAATTCCAGCACACTCGCATTTCTGCATCTCTCGCATTCAGCTTTATTATTATAGCAAAAAAATCGAAGGTTGTCAACACTTGAAATAAGCTATTTTGTTTATTCTTTGTAAAATAAAAATGAAATCAAAAGAAAATATCCAAACAAAACCGATTCTCATAAAAAATCCCCCTGAAAAGATGGGACAGCACCTTTTTCAGGGGGGATTTTTGTAATGAAACAACAAATGTGTTTAGTTCAAATGCCGCTTTTCCGCAAAATACTGCTTGGTATCTGCAGCAATGATGCCGGAAAGCGCAAGGAGTGCGATGATATTCGGGAATGCCATCAAACCGTTGAAGACATCCGCAGTATCCCAAACCGCTTCAACCGTGAGATACGGGCCAATGAAAACGGCTGCGATATAGAGCCACCGGAAAATCAGTGTCATCGTATGGCTTGCCTTACCACGCAAATATGTCAGGCAACGCTCAGAATAGTAGCTCCAGCCGAGAATGGTAGTAAACGCAAAGAATACCAGACATGCCATCAGAATGAACGAAGACACCTTTCCGGGGAACGGCAGCCCCGACTGGAAGGCAGCATCAGTAATCTCAACGCCCTGCAAATTTGGATTGCTCCACTTGCCGGAAACAACAATGGCAAGACCGGTCATGGTGCAGATAACAATGGTATCAATGAAGGTACCCGTCATGGTAACCAAACCCTGACGAACTGGTTCCTTTGTCCGTGCTGCTGCTGCTGCAATCGGCGCAGAACCGAGTCCGGCTTCGTTGGAGAAAATACCACGGGCAATACCCTTCTGCATGGCAACGATGATTGCGCCAAGCGCACCGCCTGCAACGGCATCCATACCGAATGCACTGCGAACAATCTCAACTACAGCGTGTGGAATTGCACCAATGTTGCATACGATCAAAATGACGCAGCACAGCACATAGGCAATCGCCATAAACGGAACAACGACCTGAGAGATTTGAGAAATTCGCTTCAAACCGCCGATGATAACCAATGCAGCACAAATGGTAATAATCAATCCCATGATGACTGTGGTCCAGGTATAATTCTGTTCAAACAGCGTGAATGCAATGTGCGATTTATCGGGATCAAAGAAGTTGTTTGCCGCAGAGGTGATTCCATTGATCTGTGTGATCGTACCGATTCCAAGAAGACCCGCCAGCATTCCAAACACTGCAAACAGCTTTGCGAGCCACTTCCCACGAGAGCCCATTCCGTTTTCGATGTAATAGAACGGACCGCCGAGATAATGGCCATCCTTGTCCACAGTACGGTACCTAATCGCAAGGAAACCCTCTGCGTACTTAGTTGCCATTCCGAACAGCGCTGCAATTTCCATCCAGAACAATGCGCCGGGCCCACCAGCTGCAATTGCAGTTGCTACGCCAACAATATTGCCTGTTCCGATTGTTGCAGACAGCGCCGTACACAGTGCGCCGAAGCTGGAAACTTCGCCTTCCCCAGTTTCCTCATTTTTTACCATGAACTTCAGTGCTTTTCCCAAATGGCGAATTTGAAGCCCGCCCATTCGAATGGTCAGCCAAATTCCACAGGCGAGGATAAGGATAATCAAAGGAAGTCCCCACACCCACGCATCCACTTGCTTGATGACATTCGTCAACAAATCCAATGTTACCACTTCCCTACTGAAAAATATATTTGGATCGGCGATGAAAACCAACCCGGAAAGAAATTTTTTTATATTATACCATGCTTCAAAATATTTTGCAATTCACATTACAAACAGAAATAAAGATATTCTGAAAAGATACTGTAAAATATTCAATTTTTCTTTCTTTTTCAAAAAAAGCCCTGCCATGAAGTTAAGAAACAACACAGCAGAGCTTCTTTTTCTGATATTAGACTTTTTTTGCGAAATTAGTCATTGACCTTGCGTGCGTAGTCCGGCAGGAGCATCGGGGAAACAGTATCCGGATGAATACCTGCATCTGCCAGTTCCTTTTCGAACTTTGCAACGTGCTCCAGCGTCAGGTTACCAACCTCTACGGTCTTCGACTTTGCAGCAGCGTACTTACCAGCGTTACGGCCGAATACGATAACGTCCAGCAGGGAGTTACCCATCAGTCTATTCTCGCCGTGTACACCGCCAGCAGCCTCACCTGCTACGAACAGGTTCTCTACGCTGGTCTGGCTGTCGGTACCAACCTTAATGCCACCGTTCTGGTAGTGCAGAGTCGGGTAGATCAGCATCGGCTGCTTCCGGATATCGATGCCATACTTGAGGAACATTCTCAGCATTGCCGGAATTCTCTTCTCGATGGTACCTTCGCCATGAATAATATCGATCATCGGAGCATCCAGCCATACACCCTGACCGCCGGTCGGAGTGTTTACCTGCTTGCCGCGACGGCACTCACGGATAACCGTGGAAGCGGTTACGTCACGAGTTTCCAGCGGGTTCATGAAGACTTCGCCGTCTACGTTTACCAGCTTTGCGCCCAGAGAACGTACCTTTTCGGTAACCAGTGCGCCGAAAATCTGTTCCGGGAATGCAGCACCGGTCGGGTGATACTGCAGGGTGTACTGCTCACGCAGCGGAGCACCCACACGATATGCCAGAACCAGACCGTCTGCAGTTGCGCCATAGTGGTTCGAGGTCGGGAAACCCTGATAGTGCATTCTGCCTGCACCGCCAGTTGCAATGATAACAACCTTTGCCTTTGCAATCAGGATCTCACCGGTTTCCATGTTCTGAAGAACTGCACCTGCGCAGTGACCCTTGTCGTCCATGATCAGCTCAATTGCAGAAGTGAAGTCAACAACCGGAATCTGACGGTTCAGCACTTCATCACGCAGAGTACGCATGATTTCTGCACCGGAGTAATCCTTTGCAGCGTGCATTCTCTTGCGGGAAGTACCGCCGCCGTGTGTTGTGATCATGTTGCCGTCCTTGTCCTTATCGAACTCAACACCAAGATCCTGCAGCCACTCGATGCCATCCGGAGCCTCTGTTACCAGCTTGTAAACCAGTTCCTTATCTGCTGCGAAGTGACCGCCGCCGTAGCAATCCAGGAAGTGCTGTGCCGGAGAATCGTTCGGCTTATCAGCTGCCTGAATACCACCTTCTGCCATCATGGTGTTTGCATCACCAATACGCAGCTTAGTTACGATCATAACCTTTGCACCGGCATTATCTGCCTCGATTGCAGCAGAAGCGCCAGCGCCGCCGCCGCCGATGATCAGAACGTCGGTCTCATAATCCGGGCAGGAAAGGTCAGGCAGATTGTCCTTCAGACGGCTATCCGACTGGAGCATCTTTACCAGTTCCTTCGGTGCCTTTTCGCCCTTATTCGGGCCAACGGTCAGCACGTCAAACTGATCCTGACGATAGTCCGGATGATTTTCACGCAGTACCTGATCCTTCTCCTCTGCGGTCATTCTTCTCGGTTCCATTGCTGCATTCTCTGCACGCTTTGCCTCTACCTTTTTAATGGATTCCAGCATTTCTTCCGTATACATGATACCGCACCTCCCTTACTTCTCAATCTCACGATTGTTGTACTTTTCACGAATCTCAGCATCGCTCAGTGCCATATTTGCACGGATTGCCTCTTCGCACTTGCCCTCGGCAATTTCCTTGACACGGTCTGCCAGATGCTGACATTTCGGTTCAATGTACTTACCATTCAGACGACGAGCCAGCATTGCAACCTGCGGATGAGAAATGCCTGCCGGGCAGCGGGAAGAACATACACCGCACATTACGCAGTCGAACGACTCTTCTGCGCACTTTGCGTATTCTGCACGCTGTGCATATGCGATATACTGCATAACATTCAGACCCTGTGTACATGCATTGGTACATGCATTACAGCCGATGCAGGAATAGATCTCCGGATAGTTCTTCATCATTACGGTTTCGTCCGGACGAACCTCGTTGATGTCATAGATCTCCTTGATCAGCGGGAAGAAGGGCAGCTGTGTGATGTACATACCCTCTACAACCTGTGTCGAGCATGCCAGACAGGTGTGCAGTTCACGGTCGCCCTTAACACGATAAATTGTTGCACAGGCACCGCAGAAACCATTTCGGCAGCCACAGCCGCGAACCAGTTTATAGCCGGCATATTCCAAAGCCTTCATGATGGTCAGGCTGGCAGGTACCTCGTACTTTTTGCCCATCACGAACACATTAACCATCTGTTCCATGTGAATTCTCCTTTACCATTAATATTCATTCGGCAGCTCGGACAGCTCATCAAACCGGAATACCGGACCATCCTTGCAAACGTACTTGTCACCGATGTTGCAGCGACCGCACTTGCCGATACCGCACTTCATTCGAAGTTCCATTGTTGTATAAACCTGCGTCTCCTGGAATCCGAGCTCTTTCAAGCCGTCCAGAGTGAACTTGATCATGATAGGAGGTCCACAGATCAGAACAGTACGGTTCAGATCCGGCTGGAGTTCCTTGACAAAGTTCGGAATGAATCCAACGTGGCCATCCCAGCCTTCCTGTTCCCGGTCAATCGTCAGGTCTACCTTGCAGTCTTTGCTCCATTCATCCAGAATCTCCTGATAATCTACCAGATCATCCTTGGAACGGGAACCGTAAATGATGTGCAGAGAGCCATAGGCATCCGGATTTTCACGCTTCTTGTCACGGCAATAATTGATTACCGAACGGAGCGGAGCCAGACCGATACCGCCGGCAATGAACAGCAGATCCTTACCCTTCAGACCATAGTTGCCGTTTTCCTCAGTGGGAACGGTTTCTACCGGGAAGTTCTTTCCCAACGGTCCTCTTACGGTAACTTCCTGCCCAACGTCCATCATATGGAGCCAGCTTGTCAGACAACCGCACTTTTTAATGGAAAATTCCATGAATTCCTTATTCGTCGGAGAAGAGGTGATGGAGAACATACCCTCTCCGATGCCGGGAATCGAAACCATTGCGCACTGACCCGGCATGTGTTCGAACAGCTTGTTGCCATCCAGACCAACCACACGGAATGTCTTTACATCAGGGGTATCCTGGCGGATGTCAGTTACAACGCCGACTTTTGGAATCAAAGCTTCTTGTCTCATGCGTTACCCTCCCCTAAAGTCTTCATGACCTTTACGATGTTCATGGAAATCGGGCAGCTCTTCATGCAGCGTCCGCAGCCAACGCATCCAAAAACACCGTCATTGTTCGCCGGATAATAAACCAGCTTATGCATAAACCGCTGGCGGAACCGTTCGAGCTGTGTCGGACGTGGCTGACCGCCGGCTGTCTTGGTAAAGTCAGAGTACATGCAGCTATCCCAGCAGCGGAATCTCTGAATGCCGTGACCAGTATCGTAGTCCCGAATGTCATAGCACTGACAGGTCGGGCATACGAAAGTACAGGTACCGCATCCCAGACAAGCCTCGGAAAGTCCTGCCCACTTATCGGAGCCGAACAGTTCCATCAGCTTATCTCCGCCGAACTTATCGGTAGAGAGATTCTTCAGGGGCAGCTTTTCCAGAACCTTTCTGGTTGCGTCCTTCGCAGCATCTGCTGCATCGTCAGCAGCATCCTCCAGCATCGGCAGAGCAGCAAGAAGTGCCTCACCCTTTTCGGTGTTTGCCTTCAGATAAACGCTGTCCTCTGTCATCCAGCAGCTAACATCCCCCGCCGGCTCCGCAGCATCAATGCCGAATACAGAGCAGAAGCAGGTTTCGCTGGGCTTGCTGCATGCCATTGTCATAACAACGCCATGTTCCCGGCGATTCTGATAGTAAGTATCCACCGGTTCTGACAGATAAACGCTGTCCAAAATCTTGAAGCTTGCTGCATCACAGGCACGCACGCCGAAGATCACGAAATCCTCGCATTCTGTCCGGATGTCATCCACTTCAATTTTCTTTCCGTTCACCTTAAAGTTTACCATATTTTCTACCTGCGGGAAGAAAAAGTCCTTTGCGCTGCGAACGGTGTTGACAGCAGGACAATATTCTGCTTCCGGAGTCCATACGGCATACTTTGCGCCCCGCTTTTCATCGGCACCGTCTGCCACTGGCAGATAGAGCTTCTTTGTACCGGCGATGGCAGCCAACAATGCATTCAGATCTGAACGAGATACTCTTTTCATTTCTTGCTGCCTCCTTTATATACAATATTGGGTTCGCAGTCTTCCTTGGTGAAGTTGACCAGAGGTGCACGGCTTCCAGCCTCCGCACCAGCCTGATAATCGCCATAGTATGTGTCGATATCCTTGATGAACTTACGGTTCAGCAGGTGCAGCGGAATGTGCTGCGGACATACTCTGGAGCACTCACCGCAGTCGGTACAACGACCAGCTACGTGGAAAGCGCGGATGATGTGGAACATATTTTCTTCGAAAGAATCGGCAGCAGCTTTCTGCGATACACCGGATGCCGGATTGTCGAATACACACTGCTCACAGCTACATGCCGGACAAATGTTACGGCAAGCATTGCAGCGGATGCAGCGGGACAATTCGCCGCGCCAGAACGCAAAACGCTCATCCGGTGTCATAGCTTCCAGTTTCTCTACCATATCGAAACGGCCGCTCTCCGGATTTTCTTCGCCATTCTCGCCCAGCATTTCATCATAAACAACAACCTTATGGCTCTTGCATACCTGGCAGCGCTCCAGCAGGCAATTCTTCTTGTTCAGCTTAACATCGCCATACATGGTATCTACGGTTACCGTATCACCATCAGTGGAAATGCCCAGAATACCCTCTGCGCCAGAAGCACGAACGGTATCCGGATCCAGCTTCCCATCACACGGAATGCCGATGATGTAGACATTGTCCCGATTGATCCGGTGTTCTGTCAGGAGCTGATTGAAGCTATAGGAATCACACGGCTTCAGGAAAACCAGTGTCTTGCCCTCCAGCTTCGACAGCTTGATCAGATACTTCGACAGGTTACTGCCGCAAAAATCGTGATATACAAAATCCTTTTCCAAAGCTTCCGCAGAATCGAACACAGCCGGTGTGGGATCATAGACAAACTCACCGTTTTTCCAACCCAGAACACGAACAACTGTACCGTCTGCCAACAGCTCGGAGGCTCTTTTCATCATTTCGCTTTGCATCTCAGATCCTCCAGTCTCTTGTTCTCGCCCAGTGCAGTGATAGTTTCTACGAATTCATTCATCGTTGCTGCAAACTTTGCACCTTCTGCGGCGGATACCCACTCTACACGGGTACGCTCTTTCTCAATGCCCAGATAATCCAGCATGGAGAACAGCAGCGTCATTCTGCGGCGTGCGTAGTAGTTACCAGTGGTGTAGTGGCAGTCACCGGGGTGACATCCGCAGAGGATTACACCATCCGCACCGCGCTGGAATGCACGCAGGATAAAGAGCGGATTCACACGGCAGGAGCAAGGTACACGAATGATCTTGACATCTGCCGGATAGCTGGAACGGTTGGTTCCTGCCAGGTCTGCACCTGCATAGGAGCACCAGTTACAGCAAAATGCGACAATTTTCGGTTTAAATTCCTGATTTACTTGCATATTGCATCTACCTCCGCCATAATCTGACTGGTTGCGAAGCCCTTCAGATCCATTGCGCCGGACGGGCAGGCAACTGTACATGCACCGCAGCCCTGGCAAACTGCCTCATTGACAACTGCCACACGACGGATCATAGAGCCATCCTTCCGACGGCTGAAGTCCTTCTCCTCATATGTGATTGCACCGTACGGGCAAACATTTGCACAAGAGGAGCATCCATTACATTTCATCGGATCAGAGTGGGAAACGCACGGATTGCAGGAGAGCTTGTCCTTTGCCAGCAACCCGATTACCTTAGAAGCAGCAGCGCCAGCCTGTGCAACGGTTTCCGGAATATCCTTCGGACCCTGACAAACGCCGGAGAGGAATACGCCAGCCGTCGGAGACTCTACCGGACGCAGCTTTGCGTGTGCTTCTGTGAAGAAGTCATTGGTATCCATACTTGCTGTCAGCATGGTTGCCAGCGGACGAGCGGACTTATCCGGCTCGATTGCAGCAGCCAGAACGACCATGTCTGCATTGATGTGCAGCTGCTCATTAGAAATCAGGTCAGATGCCTGAACATCCAGTGTGCCGTCTGCCTTCGGGCAAACCTTGCCGACCATGCCCTTAATATAGTGTACGCCATACTGTTCTACGGCACGGCGATAGAACTCATCGTAGTTCTTACCCGGCGTACGAACATCGATGTAGAATACATAGACATCGGTATCCGGATATTTTTCACGGCACAGCATTGCGTGCTTTGCGGTATACATGCAGCAGATCTTGGAGCAGTATTCTTTACCGCAGCCATGCTGAGAACCGGATTCACGGCTGCCGACGCACTGTACGAATACCAGTGTCTTCGGCTGCTTGCCATCGGACAGACGCTGCAGGTGACCTTCGGTCGGGCCGTCTGCCTTCAGGATACGCTCGAATTCCAGAGAAGTGACAACATCCTTGCTCTGCGAATATGCGAACTCATCGTAGCCCTCAATGTTGATGGGGTTGTAACCGGTTGCTGCAACGATTGCACCGTACTTCTCTTCTACGATGGTTTCCTTCTGTTCGTAGTCGATTGCGCCAGCGGAGCAAACTGTAGAGCACAGTCCGCACTTGCCCTTTGTGAGCTTGATGCAGCGAGTCGCATCCAGAACGGCAACGTTCGGGATTGCCTGTGCAAACGGAATGTATGCAGCATGACGGTTGCTCAAACCCAGGTTGTAGGCATCCGGTACATTCTTAACCGGACACTTTTCGGTACATGCACCGCATCCGGTACACTTATTCTCGTCAACATAACGAGCCTTCCGGCGAATCTTAACGCTGAAGTTGCCGACAAAACCGGTAACTGCTTCGATTTCACTATAAGAATAAATGGTGATATTCTCATTCTGTGCGCATTCTACCATTTTCGGTGTCAGAATACAAGAAGAGCAGTCCAGTGTCGGGAATGTCTTATCGATCTGTGTCATCTTACCGCCGATAGTCGGTTCTTTCTCAATGATATCAACCGGATAGCCAGCATCTGCAATGTCCAGTGCTGTCTGGATACCTGCAATACCGCCGCCGATGACCAGTGCCCGCTTAGTAACCGGACTTTCGCCGGCAATCAGCGGGGTATTCAGCAGAACCTTTGCAATAGCAGCACGTCCCAGAACAATTGCCTTGGCAGTTGCTTCCGGAATATCCTTATGAATCCACGAGCACTGCTCGCGGATGTTTGCAACTTCCAGCATGTAGGGATTCAGACCAGCTGCCGAAACCGTCTTACGGAACGTTGCTTCGTGCATACGAGGGGAACAAGAACATACGACAACGCCGTCCAGCTGATGTTCCTTGATCGCATCCTTAATTATGTTTTGGCCTGCCTCTGAGCACATATAGGGGTAGTCTGTCGAAAAAACAACTGCCGGCTCTTTGCCAAGAGTTTCTGCAACGGTTTTTACATCGACAGTTGCCGCAATATTCGTACCGCAGTGGCATACAAAAACACCTATTCTCCGCATTTTTATGCCTCCTTATTTGCTGTATTTCCGGAATGCACTGACAATTGCCTGCTGCGGCAGATCGTCATCCAGCTTTTCCGGAATCTGCTCTGACTTCAGATGATTCTGTCCCTGTTGACGGATGACAGCCAATCTGACTGCTTCCACCAACTTTGCCGGTTCCACATCACGCGGACAGCGTTCTACGCAGGCAAAGCAAGAAAGACAAGTATAGATGGACTTCGAAGCCATCAGCTTTTCGATGTCCCCTTTTTCCACCATATATACAAACTGATGCGGATGATACTCCATTGCATCATAAGACGGGCAAGTACCGCTGCACTTACCGCATCGCATGCACTTGAGCGGATTGACACCGCTCGTTGTCAGAACGAGCTCTTTATAATCTGCCATTTCCGTTCCTCCTTATTTCAAGCCGAGCGCTTCAGCCAGCAGCTCGGTAAAGTATACAACCGGCAGATCAGAACCGGAATTCTTCTGGAGGTTATACAGACACAGAGGACATGCTGTGATGACCATCTCAGCACCGTGCTCTGCAGCACTTGTCATGACTTTATTGCTGCGGGATTCTGCCACAGACTTCTGATCCAGTGTCAGATAGCCGCCGCAGCACTCATTCCGCATGGGATACAGCACCGGTGTTGCGCCGATCGCACGGATGAAATCTTCCAGAATCTTCGGATTCTCCGGATTGTCCATCTGCATGGTCTTACCCGGACGCAGCAGCAGACATCCGTAATATGCGGCAATCTTCTTACCCTTCAGCGGATTGACTACCTTTTTCTTCAGCTCGTCAAATCCAACCTTATCCCGAAGAACTTCCAGATAATGCAGGACTTCTGTCTCTCCCTGATACGGTTCACTCAGCTTCAGATAATTGTTCGCCTTCAGGATGATATTCGCATCTGTCTGCATATCGTGATTGACTTGTTTGATCACATTATGACATGCGGAACAGAGCGTCACCAACGGCTGACCCAGTTCCTTTGCCTTTGCCAATGCACGAATGGATGAGAGCTTGGTAGCAATCTCATTCTTCGCCATCGGATACACACCGCCGCAGCACTGCCAATCCGGAAGTTCTTCCAGGGTAAAGCCAAGTGCTTCAGCAGAAATCCGGGCATAGTGATCAAGATCTTTTGCCTTGGTCTTCAAGGTACAGCCCGGAAAATAACTGTATGTCATAGCAAAACTACCTTTCCTTCAAATTTTTGCGTTTGTGCGCACGGTTCAGACCATCTGCTCCGGATGGAACACTTCGTCGAACCGCTCTGCTGTCAGGAATCCCAGCGCAACGCAGGCTTCCTTCAGCGAAATATTATCATGGAACGCCTTCTTTGCAGTTTTCGCAGCGTTCTCATAACCAATATAAGGATTCAGTGCTGTTACCAGCATCAGCGAATTATGCAGGTTGTGGTGCATCTTTTCACGATTTGCGCAAATACCAACTGCACAGTTCTTATTAAAGGAGATGATGGATTCTGCCAAAAGTCTTGCAGACTGGAGGAAATTATAGGCGCATACCGGCATAAATACGTTCAGCTCGAAGTTACCCTGAGAAGCAGCCATGCCAACTGCAACATCATTGCCCATAACCTGAACTGCAACCATGGTCACCTGTTCGCACTGGGTTGGATTTACCTTACCCGGCATGATGGAGGAGCCCGGTTCATTTTCCGGAATGGTAATCTCGCCCAGGCCGTCACGAGGGCCGCTTGCCAGCCAGCGAACGTCGTTTGCAATCTTCATCATGTCCGCAGCCAGTGCCTTCAGAGCGCCGTGTGCGAATACGATCTCGTCCTTGCTGGTCAGCGCATGGAACTTGTTTTCTGCGGTGACAAATTCCTTGCCGGTCAGTTCCGAAACCGCCTTTGCAACTTCTACATCAAAGCCCTTCGGGGTGTTCAGACCAGTACCAACTGCGGTGCCGCCCAGTGCCAGTGTCTTCAGATACGGCAGAGCGGAAACCAGCATCTCACGGTCACGTTCCAGAGAAGTTCTCCAGCCGCTGATCTCCTGAGAAAATTTGATGGGAGTTGCATCCTGCAGGTGCGTACGGCCGCTCTTTACAATTCCCTCATGCTCCTTTTCCAGACGGCGCATGGTTTCTACCAGCGTATCGATTGCCGGAAGAACACGGTCTTCTACTGCCAGAACAGCTGAAATATGCATTGCTGTAGGGAATGTGTCATTCGAGGACTGGCTCATATTGACATCATCATTCGGATGCAGCAGCTTTGCACCGGCAATCTCATTGCCACGGTTTGCAATTACCTCATTTGTATTCATGTTCGACTGTGTGCCGCTGCCGGTCTGCCATACAACCAGCGGAAAATGCTCGTTCAGGCTTCCAGAAATCACTTCATCACAAGCAGCAGAAATTGCAGCCAGCTTTTCATCCGTCATTTTGTCCGGCCGCAGTTTGTGGTTTGCAATTGCAGCAGCCTTTTTCAGAATGCCGAATGCATGTGTGATCTCACGGGGCATTGTCTCAATGCCCACACCGATCAGAAAGTTCTCGTGGCTGCGCTCTGTCTGTGCAGCCCAGTACTTATCTGCCGGTACCTTCACTTCGCCCATCGAATCATGTTCAATGCGATACTCCATGTTCATCTCTCCTATTTTAAAAATTTCCGAAACCATTCTTGGATAGCCACATGTCGTTTTGAGATACGCCAGCTTCCGTCATCGGTTTCATTGTTTGTGTCCGGCAAAAAGCAGATAAACTGCCGCCATTCCAGCAGCAGTGCAGCAGAATACACAGCAGCTGCTTGTCCGCAGAACCATCTGCGAACCCACTGCACCTGCACTGCAAAAATGATCGGATTCCAATCTGCTTTTTCCGTTTCTCCCGCCCTGTCCGAGCGGGAAACCATTTGACAGAAGAATCATTGGCCTGACACCAGATACTGCTCCGTCCGTGTCAAACAGACCTCATGATATACTATCTTCTGTATTATAACATATTCCGCCTTATTTTGCAAGATAGATTCGCAAATTTTATATGAACAAGCGCAGGGGCTTTGCGAAAGCTGCGACTAACATTTCCGAAAATCCGGCGAAACTCCGCAGATTTTTTCTGCATGATATTTCCAGCAAGAACAAAAAGCAACACTTCTGGCAAATGCTGTTGAATTTTTCAGAAACAGACTTGTTTTTTCGCTGCTGATATGGTATAATGCAAATGATTTTATTCTTGAAGAGCACACAGGCTCTCAGACAGGAGGAACGCACGGATGGATACATTCAAAGAACGTCTTGCAAAAGCAATGCGGCGAATGAACATCACTCAAGCCGAACTATGCGCAATGACTGGGATTTCACGTTCTACGATGAGCCAGTACTATTCCGGCGCATTCCGTCCAAAGGAGGACAAGCTGCGCCGTATCGCAAAGGCCTTAGAGGTGAACGAAGCCTGGCTGTTGGGGTACGAGAATCCAAACAGCACTGCGGAGCTCGTCGAAAAGTTCCCGAACATTCGTCCTGTCCACTTGAAACAGTTTCCTATTCTGGGCGAGATTGCCTGCGGAAAGCCGATCTTCGCCGAGGAAGAGCGCGGCAGCTTTCTGATGGCAAGCGACGAGATCCACGCAGACTTTTGCCTGCTCGCCCACGGGGACAGCATGACCGGCGCAAGAATCTATGACGGCGATGCGGTGTTCATCCGCAGTCAGCCCATGGTGGAAAACGGCGAGATCGCCGCAGTGATCATCAACGACGAGGCAACGCTGAAACGAGTCTACTTCGACAGAAAGCAGGCACGGCTTCAGCTGGTGGCAGAAAATCCGGCGTACCCGCCTCTGGTGTACGTAGGAGAGGAATTAGAAACCGTGCACATTCTCGGCAAGGCAATCGCCTTTATGAGTCTGCTGTAATAATCCACGAGAACACAAAAAAACGGAGAGGATTTCTTGGAAAATCCTCTCCGTTTTCGTTTGCCGCAAATCAAAGCAGCGGACTGATCGTCCGAAGAATGGCGTACCACAGCCGGCTTCTCCGACGCCGTTTGCAGTCCTGCAATGTGACACGATGACTCTGTTCCAGTGTCAAAATGCAGTCCAGTTTCAGCTTTTCCAGTGCGCTGCACTCGATCAGCATTACCGCACATTCCATGTGCAGATAGAGGCTTCGGTAATCCATATTGATGGTTCCGACAATGCCGATTTTATCATCCACCAGATAGCTCTTCGCATGGATGAAGCCCGGCGTGTACTCATAGATTCGCACGCCTGCCCGAATCAGTGTTTCGTAATAGGAGCGTGTCAGCGAATACACGATTTTCTTATCCGGAATTCCCGGCGTTACAATGCGCACATCAACACCGCGCATGGATGTGCGGCAGAGTGCCCGCTGCATCTCGTCGTCAATGGCAAGGTATGGCGTAAAGATGTAGACATACCGCTCCGCCTGTGAGAGCAAATCCAGATAGACGTCCTGCGCCAAGGTCTCGTTTTCAAAGGGTGAGTTGCAGTAGGGCTGCACAAAGCCATCTGTTGGAAACGGCTCCGGATGATAGCGATGCGGCCGGTAATCTTCCACTTTGTCTGTGGTTTCATGGAAAGCGTTCCACAGTTCCAGTTCCATCACCGTCAGATTGAAAACAGCATCTCCATACAGACGAACTGCTGTGTCCTTCCAGTGGCCAAAACGCTGCTTGCGATTGATATATTCATCTGCAAGGTTGAGTCCGCCGGTATAGGCAATATAGCCGTCAATGACTGTAATTTTCCGGTGACTGCGATTGTTCATCACCGCAGACAGGGCGGGACGGAACGGATTGAATGCCATTACCTGAATTCCAGCCTCTGTCAGTTCCTTTCGAAAATTCTTTGGAATGCAGCCAATGGTGCCAAGGTCGTCGTAGATAAACCGCACCTCAACACCTGCTGCTGCTTTCTCCTTAAGGATCTTTTTCATGGAGTTCCACATCACCCCGTCGGAAATGATGAAATACTCCATAAAGATATAATGTTTCGCACGCTGCAAATCCCGCAGCAGCTCCGGAAACATGTCGTCTCCAACAGAGAAATACTGCACTTGGGTATTTTCGCAGACGGGGAATCCGCTTCGTTCCAGATAATAGCTGACCGAGGATACCCGAGGCGAAATCTGCTCCAATGCACTGTCATTCCATGTTCGTTTGGAGGAGATGACGCACTTTCCATGATAGAGATACCGCCGCATCCGTCTGGAGGGACGCTTATCGCCAAACAGCAGGTAGAGCAGCGTTCCCAGCACCGGCAGCGTGCCGATTAGCAGCAGCCAGAGGATTTTATAAGAGGGATTTCCGGATTTGTTGATGATATACAGTTCTACAAACACACTGCAAACAACCAATCCCTTATCAATCCAAGAGGCGTATTTGGTCAGCTGAAAAAACAGAACCAAAAACCAGACCAGCTGCAACAAAATCAGAAATCCAGTCAGAACAACCCGACTCGTCATCATTTTTAGAATTCGTTTTATTGCTCGTTTCACGTGTCGATCCCCCTTTTTTCGCACAGATTAGTCTGTCTACTTCTTTTTCTTTTGCGGCAAGATTCGTCTCCAGCTTCGGTTCTCTGAGGTGAAATGTGTACTCCGATATTGTTCTAATGTTTCTCTCAGAGGCTTTCCGGTGTGCATGGAAAAGAAAAAGCGCGGTTTCTTTCGATGATTTCGGAACGCCTCATGGACATCCTCACGAAATTCCTCCAGCAGGACAACGATTCCGCTCTCTGCTGCAAATGCACGAATCTTCACCATAAAATGCGTAGAGTATGCCAAATCCAAGACGAATACACCATAGAAAAAACCAATACAGAAAGAAAACGCCAGATTTTCCGCAAGCCAGTGCAGTGCGCTGAGAATGTGCGGATGAATCAAAAAATAGTAGATTGCACTGAGAATCGCCCAGAAGAAAGAAAACAGCGGACAGATAATCCCCTGAATATTTCCCCATCGTTCCGAGTAGTCCCAGAGTTTGATTTTCATGCCACGAATAAAAATCAGACCGGCAATGTATTCCACCAGCGTAATGGCAAGCGCCATCAGCACAAACAGCAGCAGCTTTCTCCCCCATGCATTCTCCACAGGAATCAGCGGTTCCAACATCGCCAAGAGATAAAGGATGCACAGGCTAGAGCCGTACAGCGGCAAGTATGGCCCTACCAGAAAACCGGGGTTCACCCAGTGATGGGCGGAAAAAAATCGGCGAAACAGCACTTCTAAGCCCCAGCCCAGAACACTGCCGATACAAAACAAAAAAGCGAGCGTCAAAAATAAGTTCATAAGTTCACCTGTGATTTTCAGACAATTCCGAACGCTTTCCGCCAGAGAGCCAAATCTTTCCGGCGTTCCGTTCTTCCAGTCGTTTGATAACTTGTTTAATTTCTTCGTAGTGCAGCTGAATGGCACGTAAGCCCATTTGCATGTCGTTCATCAAAAAGCTTTTATAGAGCATCTCGTGGGTATTCTTTTGCTTTTGGTGCAGTTCCTCTGTGCCATCGCACAAAATCAGGTTCATTTGTGTGGAGCAAATCTCCCAGACGGAATCCATCATAAAAATCATCAGCTGATTACCGGAGGCTTTCATCAGCCACTGATGGGATTTCTGGTCTGCTGCAATGCTGTCCAACAAGCTCCCCAGCTGAATCTGTTCCAGCAGTTCTCTGAGTTCCTCCAAATCCAATTCGTCACGTCTGGCAAACGCAAGCGGATAAGCAGCAGTGTCCACAGCACAGCGAAGCTGGCACACTTCAATGGGAGAAATTTTTTGCAAGAGCAGCATAACGTGCAGCAAATTGCTCAGGATTTCTGAGACATTCCCTACAAGAAAATCGCCCTTCCCCTTTCTGGTTTCTACCACTCCCATTGTCTTCAGTGATTTGATCACGCTGCGCACCGTACGCTTTCTCAGGGACAGTTCTTTGGCAATGACAGACACAGACGGAAGCGGAGCATCCTGACACAGAGTGCCGGAGCAGATCTGCTTCGCCAGTTCCTCCACGATACAGCGATACGCTGCCTGTTCCTCACGCATGATAACCTTCTCCTTTCTTTTTCATCTATTATACCATACTTTATCCAGCAATGCAACCGATTCTGAAAAGAGAATCCGGCACACATTTTTATTTCAAAGGCGAAAGCGTCAAAAAAACAGCAAATAGCACTTGAAATTCCCGCTGTAATATGATACAATAAATAAGATATCCACAATATTTGCAAAGGAGCGTTTTCAGATATGACACAGAACTTCATTCTGATCGGAATGCCTGGTTCCGGAAAAAGCACACTTGGACAAGCACTGGCGGACGAGCTTTCCTATCATTTCATTGATACCGACGATGTGATCATGGACACCTATCATCACACGCTGATGCAGTTGATCCAAGCTCACGGGACAGAGGGGTTCATCGAACGAGAGGGAAAAGTTCTGATGTCCATCCATACCAATCACGCCATCATCTCAACTGGCGGAAGCGCCATTTACCATGACGAGGCGATGCAGTATCTAAAAAAAACAGGTGCAGTGATCTATCTCAAGCACGCTTACAGCGATTTGACGGCACGTGTCGGAAATATGGTGACTCGCGGAGTTGTCTGCCGTGGCGGATGTCAGACGCTGATGGATCTGTATCAGGAGCGCTGTCCGCTGTACGAGAAATACGCAGACATCACCGTTGATTTGACCAGATGCTCCGTGCAGGAGTGCAACCGGCGCTTGCTACGTGCTGTCAAGGTGTATTTGGGTCAGCAGAGCAAAAGTTAAAGAATGCAATCAGGGCGTAGCCGGAATTTCCAGCCACGCCCTTTTCTGTGTTATTTTCCCGGACGGAATTGATTCTGCTCCGCACAGTAGTAATATCCGACGGTCTTCATTTTCTCTTCGATTTCTGCTGCATCAGCACCCACGCTCTTGCAAAGCTCTGCAAAGGAATCATAGTGATCTCGCAGCTGTGTGTTTAAATAGCTCATCAAAATGAACGGATCGTTTGGCATTTCCATTTTTTCTTCACCCTTTCTTCTCACAATGCACTGGTAGGGGAACCCCGTATTTGGCATAAAATGCTTGAATTTCCGCCGGACTTTTCACAAGCTCCGCATAACAGAGCCGTTTTTCTGACGGAGAATAAAAGCCGATGGTGGTTTCTCCGGTACAGATGCTGGACTCCACCCGAATGGAATCCGGTGCAAATCCATCCGGAATCGGCAGCACATTTTTCTTCTTGTGAAAAAATCCCATTTGTTACACCTCTTCATTCAAAAGCGCCGGCGGATTCTGTTTCCGCCAGCGCTTTTTCCAGAGCCTATGCCAGCTCTAAGTTACGAAGCGATAAATGCGCAGAATGCACGATAGGTCATGTAGACATCCAGCTTTGCCACAACCTCATAGGGGGCGTGCATCGAGAGCACCGGAACGCCAACATCAATGGTGTCAATGTCCAGATTTGCAATGTATGCTGCAACCGTTCCGCCACCGCCTGCATCTACCTTGCCAAGCTCGCCGGTCTGCCATACCACGTTGTTCTTGCTCAGCAGATGGTGAATGGTGCCCACAAATTCTGCTGATGCATCCGACGTGCCGGACTTGCCGCGTGCGCCGGTAAACTTTGTCACGCAAACGCCGTGGTTCAGGAATGCACAGTTCTTCTGTTCCATGACATCCGGGAACGTCGGATCAAATGCTGCGTTGACATCAGCCGAGAGACACTGGGATGCGTGCATCACATGGCGACCCTTTGCACCGAAGCAGTCTGCCAGATCTTCCAGAAAATACGGGAGATACGAGGAGCACAGTCCGGTATTGCCGTCGCTTCCTGTTTCCTCCTTATCGGTCAGAATAACCACTGCTGTGTGCTCCGGCGTGCCGCTATCCAGAATTGCACGAAGTGCCGGATAGGAGCAAACACGGTCATCATGGCCATATCCGCCAATCATGCTGCGGTCAAAGCCGAGGTCACGAACCGGAAATGCCGGTACAGCTTCCAGTTCTGCTGAGAGGAAATCTTCTTCCTTCATGCCATACTTCTCATTCAGAATGTTGAGGATGTTCAGCTTGACCTGTTCGCTCTCTTTGTCGTTGTTGAACGGCATCGAACCAACTAAAATGTTCAGCTCTTCTCCTCTGACAATTTCCGTTGCAGGACGCTTCATCTGCTGCGGTGCCAGATGCGGAAGCAGATCTGTCACACAGAAAACCGGATCGCCGGCATCCTCGCCGATGTTGACCTCGACAGAACTGCCGTCTGTCTTGACGATCACACCATGCAGAGAAAGAGGAATTGTAGTCCACTGGTATTTCTTGATACCGCCGTAGTAATGCGTTTTGAGCAGTGCCATCTCGCTGTCCTCGTAAAGAGGATTCTGCTTCAGATCCAGACGGGGAGAGTCGATATGTGCTGCGCAGAGCCGCACGCCATCTGTAATCGGCGCAGTGCCTACAACGGCAGCGATCACTGCCTTGCCACGGTTATTCTGGTAGATCTTGTCGCCAGCTTTCAGCGCCATGCCGGGCTGAAACGGAACGAAGCCGTGCTTTTCCAGTTCCGCAACTGCAAAATGAACGGCTTCCCGCTCGGTTTTAGACACATTCAGAAATGCCATATAATCCGCAGCAAAGGCATTGCTTGCCTCCAGCTCCTGCGGAGAAACACGCTTTGCAGCATGCTCTGTCTGATAAAACAGTGCATCTTTGGCCTTCTTTGCTTCTGACACTTTCTGTTCCTGTTCCATAAATAATTCCTCCTATCGTATTTTGCAGCAAAAGCAGGACGCTTCTACCAATCTATGTCACGGGTGTTTGGCGTGTCCCAGACACCCGTTTCCATCTTATTTCATCTCAGCACAAAAGTGCGCCGTACTGGCTCTCATAATAGCAGATCATTTTCGTCACCAGTTCCTGCGCCGAATCGTAGAGTTCCTGAAGGCTCCCATTGTTCTCCAGCACGGTATCCGAATGGGAACGAAAGAACGACTCCGGCAGCTGCATTTCCATACGCTGGAGCGCAGCTCCTTCCGGAATGGAATCCCGTTGCATGATTCGTTTTTTTCGAATTTCCTCATCTGCCACCACCGAAACAATCAGATCACAGAAGTCATCTGCACGGCTCTCAAACAGCGTCGGCGCATCCAGCAGGATCATCTTGTGGTTTTGCTGGGAAAAGTGGTGGATCATGCGGAGAATCTCTCCTACAATATATGGATACATAATCGTGTTGAGCATCTCAAGTTTGTGGTGATCCGAAAAAACAATTGCTGCCAATGCCTGCCGGTCCAGTTCTCCGTTGGCTTTCAAAATCACATCGGAAAAACACTCCCGCAAATCTGCCAAACAATGCGATCCGCATGCGACAACAAGACGCGCAATGGCATCCGCATCAATCAAACGGAATCCGTTTTCGACAAACACACGAGATACGGTGCTTTTTCCTGCACCTGTCTGGCCGGTAAGCCCGACTACCATCACGCCGTCTAAACTGTTCATACCTGTATCACCTCAAATCCTGCCGCACGAATCAAACGATTATAGACAGCAAGTCCAATTCCATTGGGATTCGGTGCCCGAACGAAAACCCGTTTTGCACCGATGTCATCCAGTTCCCGCAGCTTTGCGAAAACCTGATGTGCCTGTTCTGCATCCCCGGTTCCATAGGTCAGATACGGAACGGAGAGATCAGCACCCTCACCGTCAAACACCAGCGCATAAGTTCCCGCTTCTGCGTGCTGCTGTACCCATGCGGCAAACTCCGGCCACCTCCCCTCAATTAAGGTAACGTGCGCATGGGGAGAATAATGCTGGTATTTCATGCCGGGAGAACGAACGGTCTGTCCCTCCTGAAGCTGATGCAGAATCGCCTTGTCCAGCGTGACATGCGGAACGACCGTTTCCAGCATCTCTTTTGTCACATAGCCGGGGCGGAGAATCCGTACAGAATCCTCCCCCTCTAAGGCAATCACGGTGGATTCTACGCCCACACAGCAATCCCCGCCGTCTACCACAGCTGCGATTTTTCCGTGCATATCCCGCATCACATGCTGTGCAGTGGTTGGACTGGGATAGCCGGAGATGTTGGCGGAAGGTGCTGCAATTGGAACACCGGAGAGTTCGATCAGCTTTCGTGCCACCAGATGCGAGGGCATCCGCACGCCAACAGTGTCCAATCCGCCCGATGTAATGGTGGGAATTGAAGGGTGCTTCGGCAAAATCATGGTCAGCGGGCCGGGCCAGAATTTTTCTGCCAGCTTCAGCGCCAGTTCCGGTACGGAAACTGCAACGCTCTCCAATTCCTCCAGCTTTGCAATGTGCACAATCAGCGGGTTGTCTGCCGGTCTTCCCTTTGCTGCAAAAATCTGCCGAACCGCCTCCGGATTTCTGGCATCTGCTGCCAGTCCATAGACAGTTTCTGTCGGAATTCCGACGACATTTCCCTCTTTCAGAAGATGCGCTGCTTCCTGCAGGTCTGCTGTGCTATTTGAAAGTAACTTTGTCTCCACGTGTTTTTACGCCTCTTCCTGCTGCCCTGCCAGACGCGCCAACTCATCTGCCGTTGCAAGAGCATCTAATATTTCGTCCAGATTGCCGTTCATAATATCTTCCAGACGATACAAGGTCAATCCGATGCGGTGATCGGTCATCCGTCCCTGCGGAAAATTATAGGTGCGGATTCGTTCCGAACGATCGCCTGTTCCCACCTGCATCTTTCGTTCCGATGCGATTTTTTCGTTCTGCTCCTGAAGCATCATCTCGTATAGGCGGGAGCGCAGAATCTTCATTGCCCTATCCTTATTTTTATACTGGCTTCGCTCGTCCTGACATTCCACCACCAATCCCGTTGGAATGTGTGTAATGCGGACGGCAGATTCTGTCTTATTGATATGCTGTCCGCCGGCACCGCTTGCCCGAAACACATCAATTCGCAGATCGGCGGGATTGATTTCCAGCTCCACCTCATCCGCTTCTACCAGAACTGCCACAGTTACCGTAGACGTATGAATCCGTCCCTGTGACTCAGTTTCCGGAACACGCTGCACACGGTGCACACCGCTCTCGTATTTCAAGCGGGAATATGCGCCTTCTCCAACGATGGAGAAGCTCACTTCCTTGAAACCGCCCAGCTCTGTGGGGTTGGCGCTGAGAAGTTCCTGTTTCCAGCCATGCGCCTCGGCGTACATTGTATACATCCGATAGAGAGAACCGGCAAACAGCGATGCTTCTTCTCCGCCGGCACCGCCACGGATTTCAATGATCACATTGCGGTCATCGTTAGGATCCTTGGGCAGCAGCAGCCGTTTCAGCTTTTCTTTCAGCGCATCCATCTCTTCCCGACTGCTGTCATACTCCAGCTGCGCCATCTCCTGTAGTTCTGCATCCGTTTCTCCGCCGGAGAGAAGTTCCTTTGCCTCTTCGAAATTTTTCTGTGCCTGAAGATACTCATGGTATTTTTCGATGATCGGCTGCATGTGCTTGTACTCCCGCATCAGCTGCACATATGCCTGCTGATCAGATACAACTGCCGGATCCATCAGCTTCTCCCCCATCTGGAGGTATTTCTTTTCCATTTGCTGTAGCTTTTCCAACATAGGAACTTTCTCACCTTTCTTTCTGTTTCAGCAGAAAACTGCCGTTCTTGCCCGGAGCGAACTCCTTCTCGTTTGGTATATGCACGAAAACGCAAAACAACTCCTGAAAAATAAAACTTGCACAAAATCGGAAAATCTGGTATCATAAAGATACGATCACTTTAGATGAGGCCACCGATCCCTGCTGATGTGCTGATGGTTTCTACAGTCACAAATGCTACCTGTGAAGCTCTATTGCAGAAGCTTTCGACAATGCCTAATAACTCATCAAATCCCATACATTTACCACCTGCGGTCGTCTTGTTTAACTTATGTATATATACTATAACATAAGAGCATGCAGTTTTGCAGAACATCCCGTATTCCATGCAATGTAACCGCTTCACATTGGTGCTTAATCTTCTACCGCATCTCTCTGAATCTTTTTGATGTATCGTTCTATTTTATTTCGTGGCACCATGAACTCTCTGCCGCACTTGGTACACTGCAGCTTAAAGTCCATTCCAGATCGGATGACATGCATGGTATTGCATCCGCACGGGTGCGGCTTTTTCATAGTCAGAATATCTCCCGGACGAACATCCATGTGCCATTCCATCCTTTCCATCTTACGTGCTCTCAAATAAATCATGAGTACATTCTATTATACCCCATTTTTTTGCATAAGGCAATATTTTCGAGGGATATTTTTTGTATTTGTACAAAAGCAATAAAAGACACGGTACAAATCCGGTGAAGTTCCATAAAAATTTCAGACGTTTTCGAGAACGTCAAAATTGCCGCAAAAACGAAGCCTCTGTTTCTGTGAATGCTCCGAGAATTTGTGATGTCCAATTCTTGTTTTTGGAAGTGCACGTCATAACTTCGGTAGCATACACATACACTGAAAGCAAGTTACATGCGCTTTGCATCCACCTAAATTTTCTGGATTCGATTGATTTGTCAGGAGGTCAAAAATGATCAAATATTTGCCGGAAGGCGCTCTCTTGTATACCGCAGAAAACCGTGCTGCGCTCAGCAGCGTTTCCGCCATGGAACGTGCCATGCGGGACGGAACGATTTTAGAAGCACGGACAACGCTCTGCGACAATGAACACAATCTCATGCTGCAGCTCCCGTGTATGCGGGGATGGATTCCGCGGGAAGAAGGCGCAATCGGAATCTCGGATGGAACGACACGGGATATTGCGCTGATTGCACGTGCCGGAAAACCCGTTGCCTTTCGAATTCTCCGCATCGAAACGGACGACAATGGCGAACCCTATGCGGTACTATCCCGCCGTGCAGTACAGGAGGCGTGCTGGGAAAACTATCTCTCCCAGCTGCGTGCAGGAGATATCATTCCGGCAGTGGTAACACATCTGGAGCGGTTCGGCGCATTCGTGGACATCGGCTGCGGAATCCCCTCACTTCTGCCCATTGACATGATCTCGGTTTCCCGCATCTCTCACCCCAGAGATCGCTTTGCAGTCGGGCAGTCCATTCGTGTGATGATTCGGCAGACAGAACCTCGCCGGCTGCACCTGACACATCGGGAGCTGCTGGGAACATGGGCGGAAAATGCAGCGCTGTTTTCCGCAGGACAGACGGTTGCCGGCATCATTCGCTCGGTTGAGCCGTATGGGGTGTTTGTGGAATTGACCCCGAATCTCTCCGGACTGGCGGAGCCGTTCGAAGGCGCTCATCAGGGGCAGCACGCCAGCGTATACATCAAATCCATTCTGCCGGAAAAGCTGAAAATCAAACTGATTCTGATCGATGTCTTTGACAACAGTGAACCGCCGGAACCGCCTCGCTATTACGTATCTTCCACACACCTCGACTGCTGGCGGTACACACCGCCGGAATCACCCCGCATCATTGAAACAAACTTTACCTAAGCATTTCCATATACGCACATATTAAGATGGCTCCCTGCGCAATTCTGCCAGAGAGCCATTTCTGTATTTTGTCACAAATTATTTGCTGTCAAAAAAGCATTCTTAGAACCTGTCTTCACAAGAAATATATGTGGATTTTCGAGCATAATTTTGTTGCAGACAAGGCAAAAATACGCAGGCGGGCTGTCGCCCGGCAAGTATTTTTCACGCAGGATGCAGCAAAATTTGCCGAAAAGACACGTGTATACGCTTGTGAAGACGGGTTCTTACTTTCCGAAGAAGTCATTCGGATTGACATCCTTGCCGGCTGCCTTTGCGGAGTAGTAGGACAGGATTGCAAATGCATCGTCCAGGGTTACATCGCCGTCGCCATCTACGTCAGCTGCGCCCTTTTCTTCATCTGTGAAAGATGCGCCACGGCCTGCTGCAATATAGGAGTACTCCTGCAGTACCTTGAAAGCGTCATCGATGGTGATATCGCCGTAGCCGTCCACGTCACCCTTGCTGACTTCCGGTGCATCCATGCCAGTGATCGTAAACACGATATTGATGGTATCACCACCAGCCAGTCCGCCTTCCGGTTCGAAGCTGCTCTTGGATTCACTCTGGATATCCCGAACCTTCGGAGAAGTCTGGGTGTTCCAGATGTTGTAGCAAATGAAAGAACCACCATCGTCAGAGGTGCGGAATGCGCCGGTGCTCGGTCCGATGTAGTCCAGCTTCGTGGTGTCGCCGGAAGCATGTACTACCTCAATCGACTCAATGGTCATCTTGATTCTGCCGTTTGCAATGGGGTCATCTGTTCCCTCCGGTGCATAGGCACAAGCGTTCAGTGTTGTTTCCAGGAACAGCAGTTCCACAGTGGAGGAACCATTTGCCATGGTAACAGATGCGGTGTATTTGTCATCGCCAGTGAGCTCTACTGCGGAACCGATTGCATTCTCGGTTTCTTCATCACGATTATCAGCGCCTGCCGGATGCCGCTGTGTATCGCTGCCTGCCTGAATGCAGATCCATGCAATTGGCGTGGCCTCTGTTGCTGTGTCATCTGCTGCAAATGCAGAAAATCCCATGCATCCTGTTCCCATTGCAACAGCAAGTGCTACAGAAAGCATTTTTTCCAAAAATTTCATAAACAATCATATTCCTTCACTTTCGAACCAATGCAGCCAGAAAAGCCGGATTTCCGGCGATATTTCTTTTTCTGCAAGCATCGGTTCTTAAAATCGCAGTTTCATTATAGCATGCTTCCACAAAAAAGTCAACTGTTTTCTAGAAATTTTAAACATCTTTGAAAGCTGTCTCCGGTTTTCATCCCATGCACATTTCGTATTAAAACGCATCTTCTCGAATTTTTTCTTGACAAGCGGAAAAAAATTCGGTATAATGAAAAATAGAACAAATGCAAAGAAAGAGAAGAGTACTCCATACATCAGCGATACAGAGAGAAAACGGTCGGTGCGAGTTTTTGAGCGAGGTGGAGGAAGGTAGCTCTGGAGCAGCATTGGGGAAGCTTTCGGAATGAAAGTGAGTAGTCGATGCCGGATGCACCCGTTATTGTGCAGCAATGAGTGCGGTGTTT
>NZ_FR898089.1:139245-144425 GCF_000437175.1 Ruminococcus sp. CAG:330
AATGAGTGCGGTGTTTCAGCAGGCGTTGATTTTATCCAGCCAGAGCACCGAATTCAGGTGGTAACACGGACTATTTGGTTCGCCCTGAGCAATCCATTGGAAGTTGTGAAGATGCGCAAAGTGTGCATGGACAGGACTTCTGCGATTGCCGGGGTGTTTTTTTATTGCGGCAATCCAAACGATATGCATAGGAAAGGAATTCAAGCACATGAAACAAGAACTGGCAAAATCATACCAGCCGAAGGAGTTCGAAGACCGCATCTATCAGATGTGGAATGACAGCGGCAGCTTTACTCCCCACGTGGACAGCGAGAAAGAGCCGTACACCATCGTAATTCCCCCGCCAAACATCACCGGACAGCTGCACATGGGTCACGCACTGGATGAGACCTTGCAGGATATCCTCATTCGCTGGAAGCGCATGTCCGGCTACAGCGCTCTGTGGCTGCCGGGTACCGACCACGCCTCCATCGCAACCGAAGCCAAGATCGTAGAGGCAATGCGCAAAGAGGGCATCAAGAAAGAGGACATCGGCAGAGAGGCTTTTCTGGAACGTGCATGGGCATGGAAAAAGCAGTACGGCGGCAGAATCGTCGAGCAGCTGAAAAAGCTTGGCTCCTCCTGCGACTGGACGAGAGAGCGCTTCACCATGGACGAGGGATGCAGCAAGGCTGTCAAGGAAGTTTTCATCAAGTACTATCAGGAGGGACTGATCTACCGTGGCAAGCGCATCATCAACTGGTGCCCGAAATGCCTGACCTCCATCTCTGATGCAGAAGTAGAATACGAAGTGCAGGCAGGGCATTTCTGGCATCTGCGGTATCCGCTGAAGGACGGCAGCGGCTATCTGGAACTGGCAACTACCCGTCCGGAAACCCTGCTGGGCGACACTGCGGTAGCAGTCAATCCCAACGATGAGCGGTACAAGGATCTGGTGGGCAAGACTCTGATCCTGCCGCTGGTACACCGTGAGATTCCCATTGTGGCAGACGACTATGTTGAAATGGACTTCGGAACCGGCGTGGTAAAGATCACACCGGCACACGACCCGAACGACTTTGAAGTCGGTCTGCGTCATAATCTGGAAGTCATCAATGTCATGACGGACGATGCAAAGATCGTGGATGCATACCCGAAGTATGCGGGCATGGATCGCTACGAGGCAAGAAAGGCAATCGTGGAAGATCTGAAGGCTGAGGGCGCACTGGTAGAAATCGAGGATTACAGTCACAATGTTGGCACCTGCTACCGCTGCGGCACGACCGTCGAGCCGAGAGTTTCCAAGCAGTGGTTTGTCAAGATGAAACCGCTGGCACAACCGGCAATTGATGCCGTAAAGAGCGGCAAGACCAAGTTCGTTCCGGAACGGTTCAACAAGATCTATTTCCACTGGCTGGAAAATATCAAGGACTGGTGTATTTCCCGTCAGCTGTGGTGGGGACACCAGATTCCGGCGTTCTACTGTGACGACTGCGGCGAAATGGTTGTTACCAAGGAAAACAGCGCAGTCTGCCCGAAGTGCGGCAAGCCCATGCGTCAGGATCCAGATACCCTGGACACCTGGTTCAGCTCTGCGCTGTGGCCGTTCTCCACACTGGGCTGGCCGGACAACACCGAAGAGCTGAAGTACTTCTACCCCACCAATACACTGGTTACCGGTTATGACATCATCTTCTTCTGGGTAGTCCGCATGATGTTCTCTGGTCTGAAGAACATGGGTGAAGTGCCTTTCGATACTGTTCTGATCCACGGTCTGGTTCGCGACGAGCAGGGCAGAAAGATGTCCAAGTCGCTGGGCAACGGTATCGACCCGCTGAAGGTCATTGACGAATACGGTGCTGATGCCCTGCGGTTTATGCTGGCGACCGGTAACGCTCCCGGAAACGATATGCGTTACAGTGATGATAAGGTCAAGGCTGCCCGCAACTTTGCCAACAAGCTGTGGAATGCGTCCCGTTTCATTATGATGAATCTGCCGGACGATTTCCAGTACAGCGGACTGCCGGAGAAACTGGAACTGGAGGATCGCTGGATCGTGTCCAAGTTCAATGCCGTTGCCAAGGAAGTTGGCGAAAATCTGGACAAGTTCGAGATCGGCGTAGCAAGCGCCAAGATCTACGACTTTATCTGGGACGTTTACTGTGACTGGTACATTGAGCTGACCAAGCCCCGCATTCAGGCCGGTGGCGCAACCATGGAAAAGGCACAGGCTGTTCTGGTATGGGTAATGCGTGGCATGCTGAAGCTGCTGCACCCGTTCATGCCGTATATCACCGAGGAGATCTGGCAGGTGCTGACTGACGGCGAATCCATGATTATCGCGGAGTCCTATCCGGTTTATGATACCAAGTATGATTTTGCCGATGCTGCACAGTTTGAAAAGGTCATCGATGCCATTCGTGCCATCCGCAACCGCCGTACTGAAATGCAGGTACCGCCGTCCAAGAAAGCACGTGTCTGCATTGAAACGACCGAACCGGAACTGTACCGGAGCACTGCGGTATTCTTTGAGAAGCTGGCGTCTGCTTCTGCGGTAGAGGTTGGCGAGAAGTTCGATATGCCGGATGCAGCAACCGCAGTTACCGACAGCGTCCGCATCTTTATCCCTATGGACGAACTCATTGACAAGGACAAGGAACTGGCACGGCTGAAAAAGGAACAGGAAAAGGTACAGAAAGATCTGGACTTCCTGTCCAAAAAGCTGTCCAACCCTGGATTCCTTGCCAAAGCACCGGAAAAGCTGGTGGAAGCAGAAAAGGAAAAGCTGGCAAAGGCACAGGAAAAGATGGACAAGATCAGCCAGTCTTTGGCTGCATTGCAGTAATTTAAAAGCAATACTGTGCAAAGCCGTCAGGCGGGCTTTGTGCGGTGTTGCCTAAAAGCAGACTTTTCATTGAAATGGGGTGAATTTGATGACAGTGTCTGAAACCATGCACTATATCCAAAGTTTTCAGAAAGGCGGAAAGCCGGTGCACGATTTATCCAGAATCCGTGCATTGCTGGAAGAGCTGGGGAATCCGCAGGATTCGATTCGGGCAGTTCACATTGCCGGAACCAACGGGAAAGGGTCGGTTGTCGCATTCTGCGCAGCCGCAGCAACTGCTGCCGGATTCCGAACCGGAACACTTACCTCTCCTTTTATCCGGCACTACACCGACCGCATTCAAATCGACGGAAACGACATTCCCATGGATGCGCTCTGCCGTTTTTGCGAACAGGTAAAAGCGTGCGCCGTATCTGCGGATTGTTCTCAGTTTGAGATTACGTTTGCTATCGCGCTGCTGTGGTTTGTGGAGGAAAAGTGTGATCTCGTGATTTTGGAAACAGGCATTGGCGGTCTACTGGATGCAACCAACATCATCCGCAACCCATTGGTATGCGCCATCACCTCCATTTCCTTTGACCACATGGCGATTCTGGGCGACACGCTGTCCAAAATTGCTGCACAAAAAGCCGGCATCATCAAGCCCGGATGCCCTGTGGTGCTCTCGTCGGACAATCCTATGGATGTTACCTGTCTGGTGCAGGAAACTGCTCTGCAAAAACGTGCACCGCTGACCATTCCGGCGATGACCGACTGTCAGATTCTCTCCGAAACACTGGAATCCACCACATTCCAGTACCACAATTTCGCATACACACTGCACATGCCGGGACGGCATCAGGTTTATAATGCATTGACGGCAATCGAAGTGATCCGGTTTCTGGGCATGCACGGTTTTCTTATCTCCGCTGCTCAGATCCAGCAGGCATTCGGAAAGGTACAGGTTCCGGCACGAACACAAATTCTGCAGCGGGAACCGCTGATCCTGTTGGACGGCGGACACAATCAGGCAGGCGTTTCTGCACTGTGCGATCTGCTGAAGCACACCGGAAAGCATCCGATTCATGGCATTTGTGGTATGATCACCACCAAGGACTATCACACTGCCTGCAATATTTTGCGGGAAACGCTGGACACGGTTTTCTGTGTGGATGATTTCCTGTCGTCTGCGGTTCCGGCGGAAGCGCTGGCTGCCTGCTTTGAGGGATACGCCGATGCAAAGGCTGCACCCGATTTTGAAACGGCATTGCGGGAGGCTTCTGCCATGGCGATTCAGGATGGTGGAATGGTCGTCATCTGCGGTTCGCTCTATTTGGCAAGCGAAGCACTGCAAAACGATGGGATTCTCTCCAAGGACAATCCCATGTTATAATCGATATCATTACAAAGCAAAGCGCACCGCTGTCATTTCGCAGCGATGCGCTTTTTTGTATCGTTTTCAACACAGCCAGTCAAACCAGCTGAATCTGCTCTGCCTGAATGGTCAATTCCCGCAGTGCGCTCTCATCCTCATGCTGTGCCATGAGAATGTGCAGCTCATAGATGCCATTTTCCTCATACAGTTCGTCCATCAGCCACTGCGCACGCTCCGGCAGCTCCTCACAAGTTCCAAGTTTTGCATGGTGCAGATGAATGGCACTGCACTTGGTCGTACTCAGTGCGCAGTCCATATGAAGCACGATCTGATCTTCCGCCTGCTCCAGATTTAAAATCACGCTGTCCTGAAGCGAGAAATCCTGCACAAAAGAATCCGGATGCGTTTTCAGGAACTTGTCCCAGTACTTGCTGTAATTTTCTTCAATTTCATAGACAGCGTCCCGACAAGCCTCGCAAAACATGGTGATCTCTTCGATCACAGGAGCCGTTGCTGCCCCAAGTGCAAGCACACGAATGTCCGCCACCTCGTTTAAAATTTCCGGCGGCAGATTTTCCTGAAGTGTCCGGATTTGCCCCTGAAAGAACGCTGCAAAGTTTTCTTTTTCCTTCACCTCGTCAAAAGGGCCACGATTCTTTTTCATGCGCTCAAACGCTTCTTTTGCCTGCTGATACTGCGTGGCTGCATCCTCAGATTCCGAAAATGTCTCTTCCGAAATGCCGCACATTTCCTCGAAGGTCATCCCCGGCAGAAGCTTTTGCATCTCCAGCATATCCGCTTCCCGTAAGGCATACAATTCCTGAAAATACGCCTCTGAAAAAACGGCAGCCTGCTCAGACTCCTCCAGATTCTCGTAGAAATCCATGAACTGCGCAACCTGATACCATTCCTCTGTAAAACATCTCATGCCATATATCCTCTCTACGCCTCGGTTTCCTCTGCAGATTCCTCCGCTGCAAGCGCCGGCTCCTCTTCGGCGGG
>NZ_FR898089.1:144448-149245 GCF_000437175.1 Ruminococcus sp. CAG:330
GATCCGTGCGGTCAAGCCATTGATCTGCACTGCCGGATCATCCAGATCAATCAGCAGGTAGCGTCTGCCATTGACCAGCTGTGTCCGCACTTTTCCAGTGGCATCCTTGCCAATGGAAACAGTGACACCGTCCAGACTGATCGTCGTCTTGTTTTCCACAAGATTGCTGACGGCAATGGGACTATCCTTGGTTTCCTCCCGATATGCTTTCTGCACTGCCTCGGCACATTCGTGGCTGACGCCGGAGTCCAGCAGAACATCCCGCACGTGAATGTCATCAATCACAGGGATATCCGGATCGTTGGCGTACTCCGCTGCAATATCCCGCAGCTTGTCATTCACACTGGTAATCACAGAGTAGTTCAGTTCATCCGCCACATATTCTTGCAGGAGGTTCTGGAACGTCTCCTTCTGTTCCTGTGCCGTTCTGGTAAACGTACATCCCAGCACATTTTCCACGATGCTGACGTTTACTTCTTTCGGCTTGTGGGCGGAATACAGCACATGGTTGACATCTGGCCCTCTTCCTGTAAATGTCGGGTACAGGAATCCGTCTGTCGGAATTTCCGCAACAATTCTATCGTAGATGTTCTTCTTTTCAATGGCGTTGTCGTCCTCGTTATAGATCAAGCCGTCAACCCGCACCTCTACGGGGCAGATTGCAGCGATCAGGAAATGATATTCCTCGCTCTGATAGGGGTCGATTTCATCGCTCTTGGACTTCCGGAATACCGTATAAGTACAATGTCCCAGCAGAATCGCATAGTTGGAAACGTAATCCATGTTGTGCACGATCTGTTCCAGCAAAACGGAAACGGCATTCTCGTCTGTTAGCTTGGTGTTCAATGCCTCGTACAGAATCGCCTGACTTCCGCCCTCTTCGTATGCCTCGTTCGGAAATTCATATTCCAGCAAACCCTTTCCCAGAGTACCGGAGAGCACCCGCTTCAGCGTTGCCATCAGGCACTCATTTTCCTCGGAGGGAATGCTGTGGTACGGGCGGATGCTCTGACAGCGGATGTTCTTGTCCATGTCTACAAATGCCGTTACTACATGATTTAGGACAAAGAGATCGCTGGTTTCCGAGAAGTTCTTGCGAATCTCGGAGAGTTCTTTTTTATTCATCGAATATTCAGATTCCTTTCTGTGATTCTGCGCCGGAAAATGCACGCAGCGCACGGGAAACTGCTGCTACAGGAAGTCCCACAACGCTATAAAAGTCACCGTTGATTTTTTCCACCAGCAATGCGCCACGTCCCTGAATGCCATAGCCGCCTGCTTTGTCCAACGGTTCTCTCGTCGCCACGTAGTTCTGAATCTGCGCTTCTGTCAGCGGATAGAACGTCACTTCTGTTTCCGTCTGAAACGACACCACACGTGTTCCCTTTGCCAATGCTACGCCGGTCACGACCTGATGCGTTTTCCCGGAGAGCATGCGCAGCATTTCTGCCGCACGCTCCGGCGTGCCCGGTTTCCCCAGTATCCCGTTTCCCAGTACCACTGTGGTATCAGAGCCGAGCACCACATGTTCCGGATACTGCTCCGCCACGGCGCACGCTTTTTTTCGGGCGAGATACTGTGCTGCGTCCAGTACAGACAACGCAGGCGGCAGGGATTCCTCTACGGCTGCCGGAAAAACCGTGAAGTCCTCCGTAATCAGCCGCAGCAATTCCTGCCGCCGTGGCGAAGCTGAAGCTAAGATCAGCCCCATTACAGCACGTCCTTGGGGTCGTAGTTCGGTTCCTTGTAGATATGGCTGCTCTCTGTGACTTCCTTGCGGAATTCGTCCTGCCATTCTACCGGTGTAAAGTCCTCGACAGCAACGGAGATGTGATCCGGATTGCAGCCGATTGCCTCTACCAGCGCAGCAGCAACCTGATCAGCTGCCTTCTTTTTCTGTTCATCAGTTCTTCCCTTGAGCATTTTAATGGTGATATGCGGCATAAATGATTCCTCCTCAAAATATTCCGGCGCAGCACCGGTTGTTGAACAAACTTATTATAGCACACTTTTCAGGAGAATGCAAGCGCTGAAAAAGCAGATGGATTTCGCCAAAATCTTCGAAAGAAAATGTTTTGTGAGTTTCTCAAAAAACTTTTGCAAATTCCATTGCATTTTTCTATAAAATGTGGTACAATTGTGTTTGATTATGAGTGCTCGTTTTTCGCAAAGAAACGGCTTCTGCACACAGAAAGAATCTGTTTGAAAGAACAGGTTCTTTCTGCTGATTGGATACGGAGGCAACACCGCACAAAGTCCGCCTGTCGGCTTTGCACGCAATCTGCCGGCGCATGTTATGCACAGGTTTTGTGCAGCGTTGCCCTGACTTTACTTTTATTTTTTCAGGCGCTGCTTTGAAAGACAGCACCTCAGGAAGGCTGTGATGATAGGGTTGGAAAAAAAGCTGGCTTTATATGGGTTTAACAATCTCACCAAAACGCTGAGCTTTAACATTTTTGACGTATGTTATGCAAAGACAGAGCGGGAAAAACAGGATTACATCCGATATATTGATGAGCAGTACAACTCGGAACGTCTGACCAACATTCTCTGCGATGTCACAGAGATGATCGGCGCAACTGTTCTGAATATCTCCAAGCAAGACTACGAACCGCAAGGTGCTTCGGTGAATGTGCTCATCGCCGAGGGTTCTGTACCGCCGGAAAATATGGATGCCTCCTGCAACCACGGCTCTTCTTTTCTCCAGCGCCGTGACATTCACGCACATCTGGACAAGAGCCACGTCACTGTACACACATTTCCGGAGAGCCATCCGGACAATGAAGTCACCACCTTTCGGGTAGATCTCGACGTTTCCACCTGCGGCGAAATTTCTCCGCTGAGTACTTTGGACTACCTCATCCGCAGCTTTGACTCGGACATCATCACCATTGACTATCGTGTCCGTGGTTTTACACGGGATGTCTCCGGAAAAAAATGCTTTATGGATCATGATATGACCTCCATTCAGGATTTTATCAGCGAGGAAATTCTGATGCGGTATGACGTACAGGATGTGAATGTCTATCAGTCCAATATTTTCCACACCCGCATGCTCATCAAGGAACTGGAGCTGCAAAACTATTTGTTTAAAACCGATGCCTATGAACTGGATCCCCGTGTCAGACTGGATATCACCAACCGCCTCCGTCGGGAAATGATAGAGATCTTCAGCGGCAGAAATATCTACTGAGGAGGCTTGCGATTATGAAATGGACACAGCAGGATGCACCTTTGATGGAAGCGCTGAAAGAACATCTACTGAATCGTGTGGTACGCTTTGACGTTCCCGGACACAAGGGCGGAAGAGGCAATCAGGAACTCGCCGATTTTCTGGGAGACCGTTGTGTACAGATCGATGTGAACTCCATGAAAAACCTGGACAATCTCTGTCATCCGGTATCAGTGCTTCGGGATGCCCAGATGCTCGCAGCAGAGGCTTTTGGCGCTGCCAACGCCTTTTTCATCATCAACGGCGCAACCGGCGCTTCCCAGGCGATGATCATGTCAGTCTGCAAGGCGGGAGAAAAGCTCATCATGCCCCGCAATGTGCACCGCAGCGCCATCAATGCGCTGGTTGTCAATGGTGCCATTCCCGTCTATGTCGATCCGGACGAAAACAAGGATCTGGGCATTCCGCTGGGCATGTCCGTGGAGGCTGTGGAACGTGCCATTCTGGAAAATCCGGATGCCAAGGCGGTTCTGGTCAACAACCCGACCTACTATGGCGTTTGTCCGGATATCCGCCGTATTGCAAAGCTTGCCCACGAACACGGCATGCTGCTGCTGGCAGACGAAGCACATGGCACACATTTCTATTTTGGGGAGAATCTCCCTTGTTCTGCTATGGCTGCCGGTGCAGACATGGCTTCTGTCAGCATTCACAAGACCGGCGGTTCTCTGACACAGAGCGCCATGCTGCTCTGTGCAGACAGCGTAAATGCAGACTATGTGCGGCAGGTCATCAACCTGACACAAACCACCAGTGCGTCTTATCTGCTCATGGTATCGCTGGATATTGCCCGGCGGAATCTGGCACTGAATGGCCGGGAGATGTACCGAAAAGCGGTGCAGTATGTGGACTATGCACGGGAGGAAATCAACCGCATCGGCGGGTATTATGTCTACGGAGACGAGCTTTGCAACGGCAATTCGTTCTATGCGTTTGACCGGACAAAACTCTCCATCCACACCAGAAACACCGGTCTGGCAGGCATTGAGGTGTACGACTTGCTTCGGGACGAATACGGCATTCAGATCGAGTTCGGCGACATCGGCAATATCCTTGCCATTGTCACGGCCGGAGACCGTGCATTGGAGATCGAACGGCTGATCTCGGCGTTGTCGGAGATCAAGCGGCTGTACGGCGGTGACCCCACCGGCATGCTGCAAAGCGAGTATCTGGCTCCGGACGTGGCACTCCCCCCGCAGCAGGCGTTTTATGCGGACAAAAAAGCTGTGCCGCTGGAACAGAGTGTGGGCGAAATTTGCAGTGAGTTTGTCATGTGCTATCCGCCGGGAATCCCGATTCTCGCCCCCGGCGAACGCATTACGGCGGATATTGTGAACTATATCCAGTACGCCAAGGAAAAGGGCTGTTCTCTGACCGGGCCGCAGGATATGGAGATTGCGAGATTGAATGTGGTGAAGAAGTAGGGGCTACTGTTTGCTTAGCAAATCGGAATTAATGGAAGGATTGGTATAGAAATGATAAGACGAATTAACTACTCGGTGCAGTTTTAAAGCTGACAACAGGTTGTGCCGAGATTAGTAAAAAAGATTTGTGTTGTCAGAATC
>NZ_FR898089.1:149255-182369 GCF_000437175.1 Ruminococcus sp. CAG:330
TGCAGCGTGAAGAGTTGAAGAAAATTTGGAAATCTGAAGAAAAAAAGGCTCACATCACTGGTTGGGATTTCTCTTATATTAATGGCAGATATGAAGAAGAAGACTTACCATGGAATTATGAGGAGATAGTTAGGAATTTTTTAAATGCTGACATGAATGTTCTAGATTATGATACAGGCGGCGGTGAGTTTTTGCTCTCCTTAGGTCACCCTTTTAATAAAACATCTGCAACAGAAGGGTATCAGCCTAATGTAGAACTTTGCATGAAAACATTATTACCCTTGGGAATAAACTTTAAAGCTTGTAGTGATCCATCATGTATTCCCTTCAAAGATGAAACTTTTAATCTGATAATAAACAGACATGGCAATTTCAATGCGAAAGAAATATATCGTTTATTAAAAAATGGTGGTATATTTATAACTGAACAGGTCGGATGTGATAATGACAGGAATTTGGTTGAAATGGTTCTTCCGAACACAGAGAAGCCGTTTCCAGATTTACGATTAAGCATACAGAAGAAGATACTTGAAAAAGCAGGCTTTCACATTATTGAGGGTAATGAAGCGTATCGTCCAATCAAGTTCTATGATGTCGGTGCATTTATTTGGTTTGCACATATAATTGAATGGGAATTTCCCGGATTTTCGGTTGATAAATGCTTTGAAGCTTTGTTGGAAATGCAAAAGAAGATCGATGAAACTGGAGAAATTGAGGGAACGATTCATCGTTATCTGATTGTTGCTAAAAAATAATTACAGCATAGCACAGAGATTAATAAGAAACCTTTTCTTTTGTACACAGATAAAAAATTAATGGAAGATTAACTATAAAATTCATCATTATAAAGAATGTTACAAATTCCAGTTTATAAAGGAGAATCAACATGACAAAAGAACAGGCACTGCCGGGAATCCCGATTCTTGCCCCGGCGAACGCATTACGGCGGATATTGTCAATTATATCCAGTACGCCAAAGAAAAGGGTTGTTCTCTGACTGGACCGCAGGATATGGAGATTGCGAGATTGAATGTAGTGAAGAAGTAGGGCTGCTGACGTTGATGCTATAGATGTGCATCGTTTGACAAATCGAATTTTGCGGAGGTAATGTAATTGAATGTCATAGAAGCAATTAACCAAAGGCATAGTTATAGAGGTAAATATAAATCTAATACTGTCCCCAGAGAAGATTTAATAACAATAATGAGAGCAGGGCTGAACGCTCCGTCAGGCTGTAATAAGCAAACAACAAGTTTAATAGCAGTTGATGATAAAGACGTATTGGAAAAACTGCATAAAGTTATAAATCCACCAGTTGGAGAAACGGCTCCCGCTGTGATATGCGTTTTAACACAAAGAATACCTGCATACAGGGAAAAATGCTTTGCGGTTCAAGATTATTCTGCTGCAATTGAAAATATGTTGTTAGCCATAGTTGAACTTGGATATCAGAGCTGTTGGTATGAGGGACACATTACTGATGAAGATAAAATTGGTTATCAAATGGCTCAAATCTTAAACGTCCCCGACAACTTTGAGTTGGTGTGTTTTTTGCCTGTTGGTATCGCTGAAACAGAACCAGCTTTACCACAAAAGCGAACTTTTGAGGAACGAGCGTGGTTTAATGCCTTTCCGAATATTCAAAATAGATTTTAGCATGAAGCAAATTCCAGTTTCTTGAAAAGAAAAATAAAAATGGAGGAATTGAAATGGTAAAAGATCGTATTTCCGGCACCGTTGTGATGTCGGCAGAAGAAGCTGAAAGTTCCCGGAAAGGACTGCGCACGCTGGACAAATTATACAACATGGCGATCAACGGTCTGCCCACATCCAAGCCGGCGGACAAGCTGGGAATGGAATATCTGCAAAAGTACAACGGCGACCAGAAAAAAGCTGCCGATGTTCTGATTCGAAACCAGGTGACAAAGTGCACGACAACGGGATTTCTCACCGGACTGGGCGGATTTATCACACTTCCCATTACCATTCCCGCCGATCTCGCCTCCTCCATGTACATTCAGGTGCGAATGATTGCGGCAATCGCCTATATTGGCGGATACAGCCTGCATGATGATGCGGTCAAAACTATGATATATGCCACGCTGCTGAAAATCGATCTCGGCAATGTCCTGAAACAGGTTGGCGTAAAGGCTGCCAACAAGGCTGCTCTGGCAGGATTGAAAAAACTGCCGGGGAAAGTGCTTGTTGCAATCAACCAGAAGCTGGGATTCCGGTTCATCACAAAATTCGGGCAAAAAGGAATCATCAATCTCGGAAAAGGTATCCCCTGTGTGGGCGGTATTTTAAACGGCGGTATCAATCTGGCAGAAACCAGACACATCGCCAAGGATGCCGTCAAAGCATTTCTGACACCAGCGACAATTGATTACATTCACTAAGGAGGAATGAACATGTTCCGGCCGATGAGAAGATGGAAGCAGCAGCTCTCCGATGAGGATTGCGCTGCTCTCCTGAAAAATACGCCACGTGGGATTTTGTCTGTACTGGGCGAGGACGGATACCCCTATGGGATTCCCATGAACCACTGGTACTGCGAAGCAGACGGCAAGCTATATTTCCACGGAGCGAAAACAGGTCACAAGATCGATGCCATTTCCCAATGCGACAAGGTTTCCTATTGTGTCCATGACGAGGGCTATCGGGAGGACGGTCAGTGGCCGCTGCATATCAAAAGTGTTGTAGTGTTCGGCAGGATTCAGCCGGTGAAAGATGCGGAAAAGGAACTGGAAATCTGCACGCATCTCTGCCAGAAGTTTACTGACGACAAGGCGTATCTGGAACATGAATTGCAGCATTCCCGTCCGAATGTGCTATGCCTTGCACTGACACCGGAGCATATGACAGGAAAACTGGTCAAGGAATCCTAATGGAAAAGGCAAAGTGAAAGGAGTTTTGATATGGACATCTGGTATACCGAAAATCACACGGATAACGTCCGGCTCTCCATTCGCATTGACAGACAGCTTGCCAGTGTGCAGAGCGAATTTCAGCGAATCGACGTGTTTGATTCTGTGGAATTCGGACGTATTATGACGCTGGACGGACTGCTGATGGTAACCGAAAAAGACGAGTACATCTACCACGAAATGATTACCCACATTCCCATGGCGACCAACCCGAACATCAAAAAGGTTCTGGTGATCGGTGCCGGCGACGGCGGCACGGTACGGGAACTCTGCCGCTATCCCTCCATTGAACAGATCGACATGGTGGAAATCGACGAGTTGGTAGTACATCTGGCAAAGGAGTATCTGCCGTTTACGGCATGCAGTCTGGACGACCCGAGGGTCAACATTTACTACCAGGATGGGCTGCGGTTTGTCCGCCGTGTGGAAAACGAATATGATCTGATTATTGTGGATTCCACCGATCCGTTCGGCGTTGGCGAGGGGCTGTTTACCAAGGAGTTCTATGGTAACTGCTACAAGGCATTGACCGGAAACGGCATACTGGTCAATCAGCATGAGAGCACGTTCTACACGTCCTATTCCAATGCCATGAAGCGTGCCCACAGCCGCATTAAAAGCTTCTTCCCCATTGCGCTGGTGTATCAGGCACATATTCCCACTTACCCTTCCGGGCATTGGCTCTTTGGATTTGCGTCCAAAAAGTACGACCCCCGACTGGATTTGCAGGCGGACTGGTGGAACAGCCTGGGCATCAAGACCCGATATTACAATACCATTCTGCATCAGGGCTGCTTTGCCATTCCGAACAACGTTCGCGATGCGCTGCGGGAATCGGAACACGACAGGCGATAGGAAGCAGAAATGGGACTATTGGATATATTTCAACAAAAAGACAGTGTACCGGAGAGAGTCGAAACATGCGAAAAAACGGATTCTGGTGCGAATATGGTGAAAGAAATCCGTGAGGAGATTCTGCAAAAGACGGCGATCCCCTGCATGAAGCTGAAACTGACGGACACCAAGCCCAGTCTGTTTGACAGCAAGGTCGGCGGTATCGGCTATGTTCCCCGCGATGCGAAAATTCCGGAGGACAGCGAAGGCGTACAGCTGCGGCTGCTGGCACAGATCAATTGTGCAGAGATCTCACTGGAAGATTTCCCCCATCAGGGACTGCTGCAATTCTGGATTCTGAACGATGATGCCAGCGGACTGAATTTTGATGACAACACCTTGCAGGACACCTTTCGGGTGCTCTATTTCAAAGAACCAGACAGGACGGTCACGGAAGAGGAAGTCTGCGGAAAGATGCAGCGTACGCCTTTTGAGGAAGAGGACTGTTTTCCGGTGAGGGGCTGTTATGGACTGGCATTCTCAGCAGGTGTGGATACCATTTCTTCCGGTGATTATCGGTTTGAAAGCCGCATCAAAGAGTTGGTACAGCAGGATTATCCGGAAGAAGCGGAAAGACTGTTGGAAAATATCGATGATTTTATCGATGAAAATGGAGAAGACTGGGGCGGCGGTCACAAGATCGGCGGTTATCCTGAGTTTACGCAATGGGATCCTCGTGGAGAAAGTGACTCTCACGATGTGCTGCTGTTCCAGCTGGACAGTGATTACCATGACAACAGGGACAGGATATTGTGGGGTGACTGCGGTATCGGAAATTTTTTCATCAATCGGGAAAACTTAAAAAACTGCGATTTCAGGGATGTCATTTACAACTGGGATTGCTGCTAATCCATCATCGCTAATTTTAAATTTTTGGAGGTATATGAACATGGGAAAAGCGTTAATTATCGGAGCCGGCGGCGTGGCAGGCGTTGTCATTCACAAGTGCTGCCAGAACAGCGAAGTGTTTACAGAAATCTGCATTGCCAGCCGTACCAAGTCCAAGTGTGACAAGTTCAAGGAAGAATTGCAGGGCAAGACGGCTACCAAGATCACCACGGCACAAGTCGATGCCAATGATGTAGACCAGCTGATCGCTCTGATCGAACAGGAAAAGCCGGACATTGTGATCAATGTGGCACTTCCCTATCAGGATCTGACCATTATGGATGCTTGCCTTGCAACCAAGACGGACTATGTGGACACTGCGAACTATGAACCGGAAGATACGGCAAAGTTCGAATACAAGTGGCAGTGGGCGTATCGGGAACGCTTCGAAAAGGCTGGCATTACGGCTCTGCTGGGCAGCGGCTTTGACCCCGGTGTAACCGGTGTATTTTGTGCTTATGCCCAGAAGCACTACTTTGACGAAATCAATTATATCGACATTCTGGACTGCAACGGCGGTGACCACGGCTATCCTTTCGCTACCAACTTCAATCCGGAAATTAACATTCGGGAAGTTTCCGCAAAGGGCAGCTACATCGAAAACGGCGAATGGGTGGAAACCGAACCTATGGAAATCAAGCGAGAATACAACTTCGATCAGGTTGGCGAAAAGGATATGTACCTGCTGCACCACGAAGAACTGGAATCTCTGGCACTGAATATCAAGGGTATCAAGAGAATCCGCTTTTTTATGACATTCGGACAGAGCTATCTGACACACCTGAAATGTCTGGAAAATGTGGGTATGACTTCTATCGAACCAATCATGTTCGAGGGCAAGGAAATCGTTCCCCTGCAGTTCCTCAAGGCAGTTCTGCCGGATCCGGCATCCCTCGGTCCACGCACTGTGGGCAAGACCAACATCGGCTGCATTTGTCAGGGAGTCAAAGACGGTAAGCCGGTGAACTACTACGTTTACAATGTCTGCGATCATCAGGAATGCTACAAGGAAGTTGGCTCTCAGGCAGTTTCCTACACCACAGGTGTTCCGGCAATGATCGGTGCAATGCTGGTAATGACCGGCAAGTGGAAAAAGCCAGGCGTTTATAATGTAGAAGAATTCGATCCGGATCCGTTCATGGACGCACTGAACAAGTGGGGGCTGCCGTGGACTGAGAATTTTGATCCGGTGCTGGTAGATTAAGGAGATACAACAATGTACCATGTAAAACTACTTCTGAAATACACTGTAAAGAAACAGATTTTCTACGAGGAATCTATCTTGCAAGTAGATGCCGGCTCTTTTGATGAAGCTTATCAAAAGGCAGAAATCTATGTAAAGCAAACAATGGACAACAAGCGTAGAAATATGTACGGCGACACTGTACATTGCACTGTTGTAGACTATCTGGACTGTTTTCAGTCTGATGACGTGGAAAGTGATGTACAGGAAGTGTATTCCAGAATCTTTCAGAATCATTCGGAGTTTTCCGAAACGAAATTGGTAGAACTTCTTAGCGATTCCTGTACACGGGAAGAAATGCTGCCTCTGCGGTATTTCCCCGATCCAAAATAAAGGAAACACTGAATAAAGCCTGATTTAAGACGTGTATTTCATTTTTATGTGAACATGTTCTAATATGAATCCCTCAAATTAGAAGAAGCGTTCCGCATCAAGCAGAACGCTTCTTTTGCAAGAAAGGAATTTTGAAAATGGACTTTGAATCTTTATTTGACATTCCCATTGATGATCTGCATACGCCTTGCTATCTCACTGATGCACGGCTGCTGCAAAAGAACACCGCGTTGCTGAAACAAATCCAGCAGCGAACCGGCTGTAAGATCCTGCTGGCACAAAAGGCGTTCTCAATGTTCTCCGCCTACCCGCTGATTCGGGACGATCTCGCCGGAACGACTGCCAGCGGATTATTCGAGGCAAAACTGGGACGAGAGCACTTCGGGAAAGAAGTGCATGTGTTCTCCCCTGCCTACACGCAGGAAGATTTCACACAGCTGCTGGAACTCTGCGACCATATTGTATTCAACTCGTTTGGACAGTGGAAAAAATACCGGCAGCAGGTGCAAGATGCAACCCGGAATATTTCCTGCGGCATTCGCATCAATCCCGGCTATGCAGAAGTAGAAACTGATCTATACAACCCCTGCATTTCCGGTTCCCGCATGGGTGTACCGCTGGAACAGATGGAAGAGGGCGGCTTTGACGGTCTGGACGGCATTCACTTCCACACTATGTGCGAACAGAACTCCGACGTTTTGGAGCGTACCCTCGACCACATGCTGCCGCAGTTTGACAAGTGGCTGAAACGATGCAAGTGGGTAAACTTCGGCGGCGGACATCACATCACCCGTCCGGACTATGACGTGGAACGGCTGGTGCGCTGCATTGAACGGGTACGGGACACCTACGGCGTACAGGTTTATCTGGAGCCGGGAGAAGCAGTGGCGCTGAATGCCGGTTATCTGGTGGCAACTGTGCTGGACGTGGTCCACAACGGCATGGACATTGCCATCCTGGATGCCTCAGCTGCCTGTCACATGCCGGATGTATTGGAGATGCCCTACCGCCCCCACATTCTGTACAGCGGAACAGCTGGCGAAAAGGCTTATACCTACCGGCTCGCCGGAAACACCTGTCTTGCCGGTGATGTGATCGGAGATTACTCTTTCGACCATCAGCTGCAAGCAGGCGAAAAGCTGGTATTCTGCGATATGGCGATTTACTCCATGGTCAAGAACAATACCTTCAATGGCGTTCCTCTGCCAGACATTGCGCTCTATCAGGATGGCAAAATCCAGCTGGTAAAGCAGTTCGGCTACATTGATTTTGAGGGACGGCTGTCATGAGTTTTGACGTGGCACACTGCATGCTCTGCCCCAGACGATGCGGTGCTGATCGGGAAAAAGGCGTGGGGCTTTGTCACTGCGGCATGGAAATTCGAATCGCCAGAGCAGCCCTGCACCCATGGGAGGAGCCTTGCATTTCCGGCAAACATGGTTCCGGAACGGTGTTCTTTTCCGGCTGTGCTCTGGGCTGTGTATTTTGCCAGAACCGGAAAATCAGCCGGCAGGCTGTGGGAAAAGCAGTGACTGTGGAACAGCTCGCAGACGTTTTTCTGGAATTGCAGGAACAGCAGGCGCACAACATCAATCTGGTGACGGGCAGCCATTATACTCCGTGGATCGTACAGGCACTGGAACGAGCAAAGCCGAAACTGCACATTCCGGTGGTCTGGAACTGCAGCGGATACGAATCGCTGGAAATCCTGCGCATGCTGGATGGACTAGTGGATATCTACCTCCCCGACCTGAAATTCTATGCGCCGGAAACATCAGGAGCATATGCAAACTGTCCGGATTATTTTACCGTTGCATCAAAAGCAATTCCGGAGATGTTCCGGCAGGTCGGGCAATTGAAATGGAACGGCGAATTGCTGCAGCACGGTCTGGTGGTACGGCATCTAGTTTTGCCGGCGCATCGGAAAGAATCCATGCAGCTGCTGGACTGGCTGGCGGAAACGCTTCCCACAGATGCGTTTTTGCTGAGTTTGATGGGACAGTATACGCCACCGGATACATCTCTGCCGGACAAGCATCTGAACCGTCGCATTGCCACGTTTGAATACGAGTCCGTTCGGGAACATTCTGTACAGCTGGGACTGAACGGCTATGGACAGGAGCGTTCGTCGGCATCGGCAAGTTACACACCGGATTTTTGGACAGAACAATAATTTGAGAAGATTCCCACAAAATAAGCGACAGCCCTTTCGGACTGCCGCTTATTTTCGTTATCAAAAATATCAGAATTGCTTACTCCGGCTGAATGGCATCATAACCCGTTTCCTTGGTACGGATTCGCATTGCCTCTCGCACATCATAGCTGAAGATCTTACCGTCACCGATATTGCCGGTATAGGCTGCCTTCTGGATGGCGTCGATGGTCTTCTTTTCCCACTCCTCCGAGGAAACCAGTACTTCGATCTTGATCTTCGGGAGCATCTGGATCTCCACCTTCTGGTGACCGCGCACGTAGGCGTACTCCTTAAAGCCCCGCTGGGTACCGCAGCCCATGACCTGATAGCACGTCATGCCATGAACGTCCATCGCTGCCAGCGCATCCATAACATCCTCCAGTTTTTCTTCCCGAATCATCGCTTCTACTTTAATAATCATGCTGTTTCACCTTTCTGTTTAGTCTAAGCCGTTAAAGGAGGGGTATGCTGCTTCGCCGTGTTCCGAACGATCCAGTCCAACACGTTCCTCCCGCTCCGTGACACGAATCGAACCGCCGCTCACCAGCTTGGTCAGGAAGTAGCAGATGAATGTGCCAGCAACAGCAACTGCGATAGTTACCAAAATGCTCGCCAGCTGCATCAGGAACAGTTTTACATCACCAAAGAACAAGCCGTTGCCCTGACCGATGTCATTGATGGATGCCCGACAAAACAGTCCGGTGCAGATGCCGCCCCAGATCCCGCCAACGCCGTGGCAGCCAAACGCATCCAGCGCATCGTCATAGCCCAGCTTCCGCTTTACTACGGACACCATGAAGTAGCAGATCGGCGAGGTGGTCAGACCGATGATGACAGCCGCCCAGATCGGAACGAAACCTGCGCCCGGTGTGATGCCGACCAGACCGGCAACCAGACCGGTACTTGCGCCAACGAAAGTCGGCTTCATGTTCATGATTACATCGCACAGCATCCACGAGAGCATACCGCCAGCAGCCGAAACAGCGGTAGTCACAAATGCGTGTGCTGCCAGACCGTCCGCAGCCAGTGCAGAACCGGCATTGAAGCCGAACCAGCCGAACATCAAAATAAAGGCCCCCATTGCCACAAAAGGAATGTTGTGAATCTTATAGTTTGCCCGCTCATGGTCATACCGTTTGCCAAGCAGGATGCAGAGCACCAGCGCAGTGACACCGGAACTGATGTGAACCACGTTACCGCCGGCAAAGTCTACCGAGCCGATCTTCGCCAAAAATCCGCCGTCTGCCCAAACCATATGTGCCATGGGATAATATACCAAGATGCTCCAGAACACGATAAAGAAGAACAGCGACTTGAATTTCATTCTGCCACCAACAGAACCTGTGATCAGCGCCGGCGTAATCACAGCAAACATCATCTGGAACAGGCAGAATACCAAATTCGGAATCGATTGCCCTTCCACATATGCCTCTGTTTTCGAAACACCTTCCAGTCCCAGCCAGCTCAGATCACCGATGATTCCAAAGTGGTCTGTGCCGAACGACAGAGAATATCCAAACAAAACCCACATCACGATGCCGGTACCGATGGTGATCACTGAAGCGAACATCGTATTGACTGCGTTCTTCCGACGAACCAGACCGCCGTAAAAATACGACAAGCCGGGGGTCATAAAAAACACAAATGCGGCACAAATCATCACAAAACCAATGCTTCCCGAATCCATAATACTTTCGTCCTCCCAATTGTAATCCATTCTGTTCCATACGAGTGAATTGAAGAAAACTGTCGTTTCCTGCGGATTCAATTTGGCAACCCCATTGTTTCCATCGCCCCGAAAACAATCGCTGGAGGACACAAAAAAAGTGCCCACGTGCAGCAACTGTGCTGTACGGGACACCATTGTTCCGTATTCGAAGGGAATCCATTTGACGGAATTCTTTCTTACATGAACTAGTATACAGTCGTAATATTAACTGGAAAATAATAATTTGTAAAAATATTATTTATTTTGCAATCACGTTAGTGAAATGCTGGTGACATCCTCCAGCGTCAGCGTCAAAAGCATCTCATCCGAAATCGGTTCTGTCACTGCCGCAAGACGATCTGCCTGGTTGGTCAGGGCAAATTCGAAGTAATTCCGCACGTCCCGTGCATTGGCAAAGTTTTCCCCTGCCTCCTGGCTGCGCTTTTCAAAATAGCTGGCAACATGCGCACGTGCCTCCGGCGTCATTTGCAGCGCATAGGTCTGGCAAATACCCTCGAAAATGTGCAGGAGCTCCTCCGGCGTATAATCTGCAAAAAAGATGATCTGCCGGAAGCGTGAGCGCAGTCCGGAATTAGAGTCCAGAAACTGCTCCATCTCCTTGGGGTAGCCGGCAACGATGACAATGAGATCGTCCCGATGATCCTCCATCTCTTTGAGCAGCGTATTGACTGCCTCCATACCAAAGTCATTGCTGCCGGAGGATGCTGTCAGCGCATAGGCTTCATCAATGAATAGAACGCCTCCCAGCGCACGATCCAGCACCTTTTTGGTCTTGATTGCCGTCTGCCCTACATAACCGCTGACAAGAGACGAACGATCGGCTTCCACCAAATGCCCCTTTTTCAAAACGCCAAGACGTGCGTAAATTTTCGCAAGCAGGCGTGCCACGGTAGTCTTTCCGGTGCCGGGATTGCCGGAAAAGACCATGTGCAGAGAAGTCTGCGGCATCGGCAAGTTTCGCTGCTGCCGCAGCTGACGAATCTTCAGCAGATTGATCAAACCGTCCAGTTCCTTTTTCACAGCCTGCAAGCCGGTCAGCTGATGCAGTTGTTCCATCAGTTCTTCCAGCGTTTCTGTAGGCGCATCCTCCACAGAGGCCTCAGTCAGTTCCGGCTCCTTTTCCACGGGAATTGGCGGAATGTCCTCCTGTTCCACGAAATCCGCCGGAACTCTGGCAGCACAATTTCTCTTGACATCATGCCACTCCTGTATTGCTGCTGAGCGATAGTGGTACAGCTGCTGCAACAGCGAGTGCAACAGAATCATCTGCTGGGCGTGAGTTGATTCCTCCGGAGCAGAGAACTGCGTTCCCATTTGCTCAACTGTTTCAATCAGCAGGAGAGAAACGCTGCCATCTGCGTGGTTTCCGGCGAGATCTGCACGAATCGTCACCGAGAGCAGAGCGAGCAAAGCATCCGTCACACCGGAAAACGAGATGGTATACTGCGCCAAAAAGCGCTCCACTGCCGGACGAGTCAGGTTCTTTTGCAGGCAGACATTACAGTATGTAACCTCTTCCTCTGTAATGATGCGATCCTGATTGGCAAGAAATAGCAGGTATTTCAAATAGGCAAATTGGGCGTATTCTGTGTTGGTCATCTGGCTGCCGGTCACACGGATTCCCTGTTCCTGATAGATTTCGTACAGGGTATTCAGGTATGCCAGCTTTCGCTGCAAGTTCGATTCTGCCATGAATGTTGTTCCTCTTTCTCTTTTAATCGGCGTGAGTGCCGGCTGTGTTTTTCTCTGTTTCTGACTGCGATGCGAAATCGTTTCTCAAGTCCTCGTACATCCGGCGATAGATTTTCAGCAGCTCCTGATTGGTCTTTTCTCTGCTTTTTACCAGTTTTCCAACCGCAGCTGCCTTTGCCTGTCCTGCAATATCCCCCGGTATAGAACCGGACGGGATTTTTTCCAAATTGCCCAGCGCCTGCATCAGGTATGCCTGATCTTTCTGCATTTCCTCCAGCAAGCGAAGCAGTACTTCCAGTTTCTCCTCGTAATTCTGACGATTATTCATATTTTTTCTCCTTTTCCGCCCGACGCTTAGCACGGGCATCGATTTTTTTCTTGACGACAAAGCCGGCTGCACAGAGCACAATCATAGCTGCCAGAAAAATCAGCGCCATTTTATAATTGCCGTCCCAGAGATTTTTCCCTGCAAAAATGGTCAGTGCCGTCGCTGGCGCTCTCCCCAGCGTGGTCAGCAGAAAGAGATGCAGCGGTTTGATCTTGGAATCGAATGACACCAGATAGGTCAGTGCATCCTTCGGCAGCCCCGGCAGCAAAAACACCAGAAATACGATCAATTCCAAACGCTTGCCGTTTTTCAAAAAATCGAACTTCTGAAAATGCTTTTCTGATACGAAACGATCCACCAGCGGTTTTCCGACCCACTGCACCAGATAGTACACCAGTACAGTTCCCAGAAAGAACCCCGCCAGACAAAGTGCCAGCGCACCCCACTCACCGAACAGCACGCCGCCGATGATGGGAACCGGCCCGCCCGGAATGACTGCAATTACCACCTGTATCACCTGCAGCAGCACAAACAGAAGCGGTGCAAAGATTCCAAACGACTCCATCTTCTGCACGATCAGCTGCTGTCCCGCTTCGCTGGAGAGCAGACGGATCAGCGGAATCATTGCCACAGAAACCGCAACGCAGATCAGCACCACTGCGATTGCCATCCAAATGGACTTCTTCGAAAATTTCCAAGAACGCTTTTTCTTCTTCACAGAGATCACCTCAATTTACTTCCTGTCCCAAGAACGAATTCCTCGGTTTTGTCTTTTGTAATTTCCCAGATCCCTTTCTAACAGTATACCCCTATTTATCCAAAATTGCAAGTCTTTTTTTCGCTGATTTATGACATTTTTACAAAAGCCCTTGACATAGCCGTCAAAAACGTGTATAATAAAAAATGCAAATCTTTATAGAAAGGATTTTGGTTTATGAAATCTTTACATTCGAGAATGATTGCCTGCCTGCTGATCTGTGCGGTTGGGGTAACGTGCGGCGCATGCGGCAACAGCACCAAAAAAGAAGAATCTTCACTGACACCAGAAGAGGCTTCCTCCCTGTATTCGGATATGAAGCAGGATATGAAGTTCACCATTCTGGATAATTCTACAGGCAGCGCAATGAGCGCAACAGATGCAACGGAAAGCGGCGATGCTTCCAGCAACGGCGGTCAGACTGCTACTTCCTATGTGGTTGTGACGTGACAGATGCTGCCGGCGAGCCGGTAACTGATGCAAACGGGGAAACAGTGACGGAAGCCGTCGTTGTCGAGAGCGGCAGCAATGGCGGAAACAGCAGCAGCGGCAATACCAGCAATGGCGGAAATTCCGGCAATGCGTCCAACAGCGGCAACAGCAATGGCAGCGATGGAAACAGCAGCAACGGCGGAAATTCCAGCACAAATGGCGGCAGCAGCTACACACCGAGCATGAAGACGTTCCAGGGCTACTGGATGGACATGTCTCTGGGTGAGGACTATGTATTCAACGGGGATTTCATCGACATCACCTTCCGTGTCAAGGACGATGCCCCAGACGGCAACTATGAGGTTTCCGGAGGTAGCTGTGACTTTGCAAACTATGCAGCAAAGAGCGTAAAGGCAGACTTCATTCCGGCATGTATCACCGTAGGCGATGCAACACCGGAGAGCACTGGTTCTGCACAGTCCGGCACATTCACCATCAGCGGTGACAGCGTGCAGGCAAAGCAGGGCGACGAAGTCACAGTTCGGTTCAGCATCTCGGACAACCCGGGTCTGGTTGCTCTGATTTTCCAGGCACGCTTTGACAGCAATGCACTGGAATATGTCAGCGCAGTGGTAGGCGACGATTGTTCCGATATCATCAGTCTGGAAACCAACTAAGCATCGCATATTTTCCCAAAAGCAAAAACAGCGGAGCGCAGCTTTCAGAAAAAGCGGTGCTCCGTTTTTGTTATTCTACAGAACCCTGCAAAAAGAAGCTCCTGCCAAAACAAACACATTTCTGGCAGGAGCTTTTTCCGTTATTTTTGATTGTTAGAGGGAGAACTTCCCAGCATCTCCGTTGATCACATAGTAAACCATGTTTTCTTCCGGCTTTACGTATAGCTTGATATCCTTGGCAGCAGTCTTTGTCTTTCCCTGTTCCGCAGCCCATGCCACAATTGCACGATCTGTCAAAACGTCTGTGCTCCAGTCCATACCGCCATATTGCAGTGTTACGCTCACCGTTTTCCGTGTCCGTGTTTTCTTCGGAGCTGTTTCCGTTGCAGCCGCTGTTTTCTTTTCTGTTGTGGTCTTTGCCGGTGTTGCTTCTGTTGCAGCAGCCGTCGTCTTTTTCGTTCTCGGCATTTTTATTCCCTCCTAAAAGACTTATGCGTTCACCGATTCCTTCAGATTCTTGCTTGCCTTGAATACAGGTGCCTTGGAAGCGGCTACCTGAATCGTATCTCCTGTACGGGGATTCTTGCACTCTTTTGCGCTGCGCTCCCGTACCTCGAATGTGCCAAACTTGGAAATGGTCACCTTTTCGCCAGCAACCAATGCTTCCCGGATTGCGTCAAAAACTGCGCTTACCAAAGCTTCTGCATCCTTCTTGGTGCAATAGTTTTCCTCGTGCAGTTTTTCGATCAGATCTGTTTTTGTCATAAGATCGCTCCTCCAATTCGTTGAAATCTACTACGAATTATATACCATTATTTTTCGTTTGTCAAGAACTTCGCAAAAAAATGACATTTGCACGGAATTTCGAGGTTTTTTCTCTTGCTTTTTATGAAAAAGCACAGAAAAAATACAGGCTTTCCATCGCTTTCGGAGCGGCAGATGTGCCTTTCCAAAAGCCTTGCGGAAAACCTGTATTTTTCATTCAGCACCTCTCTTCCTTGCGAAAGCGGATGCCTTTATTTTTCATGCCTGTCAATTATTTCTTGACAAACAGCTTTGTGCCATCGTAGTCGATGCGAATAACAGTATCCGGTGCCGGATCGTTGGCAATGATCTCCCGTGCAACCAGCGTCTCCAGCTTCTGCTGGATCAGCCGTTTCAGCGGACGTGCACCGTAGTTGACATCATATCCCTCGTTGACGATATACTCCTTGGCTGCCTGCGATACTTCCAGATCCAGCTGTTTTTCCTCCAGCCGCTTTTTCAGCTTCTGAAGCAGCAGGTCTACAATCCGGAAAATCTCTGAGCGATTCAAAGGCTTGTAGAAAACGATTTCATCCAGACGGTTCAGGAATTCCGGACGGAACTGCTGCTTCAGCAGTGCGTCCACTTCCTTTCTCGCTGTCTCCGAGATGTTGCCGTTCTCATCCATGCCCTCCAGGATGGCAGGAGAGCCAAGGTTCGAGGTCAGGATGATAATGGTGTTTTTGAAATCCACGGTCCTGCCCTGAGAGTCTGTGATTCTGCCGTCATCCAGCACTTGCAGCAGGATGTTGAATACATCCGGATGTGCCTTTTCCACCTCATCCAGCAGAACTACCGAGTACGGCTTCCGGCGCACAGCCTCTGTCAGCTGACCGCCCTCCTCGTAACCAACGTATCCGGGAGGTGCTCCGATCAGACGGCTGACGCTGAACTTCTCCATATATTCGCTCATATCGATTCGAACGATGTTGTTCTCATCGTCAAACAATGCCTCCGCCAGTGCCTTTGCCAGTTCGGTCTTACCAACACCGGTCGGACCGAGGAACAGGAACGAGCCAAGAGGACGGTTGGGATCCTGAATACCGGCACGGGAGCGGAGGATTGCCTCGCTGACTTTTGTCACTGCTTCGTCCTGACCGATGACACGGCGATGAAGCACATCCTCCATATGGAGCAGCTTCTCCCGCTCGCCCTCCATCAGTTTGGAAACCGGAATGCCAGTCCAGCGGCCGACGATTCGTGCGATTTCCTCTTCCGTTACTTTATCACGCAGCAGCGAGTCCTTCTCTTCCTTCTGCTTTTCTGCAATGGTTTCCTCTTCTGCCAGTTCCTTTTGCAGTGTCGGCAGTCTGCCGTATTTCAGTTCCGCAGCACGGTTCAGATCGTAATCACGTTCTGCACGCTCGATTTCTGCATTGACCTGTTCCAATTCTTCTCGCAGCTTCTGTACCTTGGAGATTGCATTTTTCTCGTTCTCCCACTTGGCTTTCATCTCGTTGAACTGATCCCGCATCTCAGAGAGTTCCTGCTGTACCTCCTGCAAATGTGCTTTGGACAGCTTGTCATCCTCTTTTTTCAGTGCGGCTTCCTCGATCTCATGCTGCATGATCTTCCGGCGAATCTCATCCAGCTCTGTGGGCATGGAATCCATCTCCGTTCGAATCATGGCACAAGCTTCGTCCACCAAGTCGATTGCCTTATCCGGCAGGAAGCGATCCGTGATATACCGGTCAGACAGCGTTGCTGCTGCAATCAGTGCCTGATCCTGAATCTTTACGCCGTGGAATACCTCGTACCGTTCTTTCAGGCCACGCAGAATCGAAATTGTATCCTCTACGGTCGGCTCATCTACCATAACCGGCTGGAACCGACGCTCCAAGGCAGCATCTTTTTCAATATACTGCCGGTACTCGTTCAGTGTCGTTGCACCAATGCAATGCAGTTCGCCACGTGCCAGCATCGGCTTCAGGAGATTGCCTGCATCCATTGCGCCATCCGATTTCCCGGCACCCACAATGGTATGCAGCTCATCGATGAACAGAATGATACCGCCCTCGCTCTTCTTCACCTCGTTCAAAACCGCTTTCAGACGCTCTTCGAATTCGCCACGGTACTTTGCGCCGGCGATCAAGGCGCCCAGATCCAGCGAGAAGATCTTCCGGTCTTTCAGGTTGGCAGGGACATCGCCACGCACAATTCGCAGTGCCAAGCCCTCTGCAATGGCAGTTTTACCGACACCCGGCTCACCAATCAGAACCGGATTGTTCTTGGTCTTTCTGGAGAGGATTCGAATGACATTTCGTATCTCATTATCTCTGCCGATGACCGGATCCAGTTTTCCGGCACGGGCACGCTCCACCAGATCCTGTCCGTATTTCGACAGGACATCATAGGTTTCTTCCGGATTCTCTGTGGTAACACGCTGGTTGCCACGCACTTTCATCAGTGCCTCCAAAAATGCATCCTTGGTTACAGAAAACGGCTGAAGCACCTTGCGAACCGTCGAATTCATGGCATCGAACAAGCCCAGCATCAGATGCTCTACAGAGATGTACTCATCCTTCATCCGAGAAGCTTCCTTTTCTGCCTCCCGCAGTGCACGATCCACATCCTGTGCAATATACACCTCATCTGCTTTCCGACCGCTGCCAGTAACAGCGGGCAATGCATCAATGGAAGATTTCAGCTGAATCTGGACATTTTCCACAGCGACGCCCATTTTCTCAAACAGCTGCGGAATCAAACCGCCGTTCTGTTCCAAAAGCGCACTTAACAGATGTACCTGTTCGATCTGCTGATTCTGGTTCTCGATTGCCAGACTGTTGGCCGCCTGAATGACTTCTCTCGATTTTTGCGTCAGTTTTTCCATATTCATAACACATGCCTCCATTCCAAAGTCAATGGTTGATGCTCTTTTTTCTCACTTTTCGTTTTTCCCACTCTATGCGGAATCATGCAGCTGTTCCCGCAGCTCCGCATACTGCTGTTCCAGCGCACGTGATAATACCGTACCCGAAATATCCTGCTGTATTCCTGCAAAATATGATTGCAGCACTGCATGGAACATGCGAATATAATTTCCTACGATCTCTCCCAGCTGCTCATCTGTTGCTGCACCGCTTCGCAGCAGCGCCATGGTCATGCAGCCCGATTCTATCTGATACAATCCCTGTGCACATGCACCGTTCGCATCGTATTTCTGTTCCAGCTTTACCCAGAACCGGAAGAACTGTGCCATTGCATCCAGAAGTGTCTGATTCTGGGTTCGGCAGGAGATTTTCAGCCGTCCCACTTCCTCCTGCTGCATGTTGCGCAGCAGCTCCACACGATAGCGGATGGTGGGCCGATATTTATACTGCACGGATCCGAGAATCGAAAGCAGTGCATTGGAACCCTGTTCCTGTATGCGAAACGCCTCGTCCATCTGGTGCGTCAGATTGGCGAATACCCGCTGCATCTGCTGTTCCGGCGTAATACACTGTACGTGCTTCGCCAGCACCTGATTGATATAGTTAGAACGGCTGGTTCCCTTTTGCGCCGCCAGCGCATCCACCGCAGCCACAATGTCATCGCTTAAAATCAAACTGTACATACTTCGTTTCATTCGGATCACCTCATTTTCTTTCCGTTTCTGATTTATATTCTATCACAAGTTTCATAACTTGTCAAGCAAATTATATAATATGATTTCAAATTCTTGATTTGCAAAGAAAAATGCAGAATATTCTGAAAAAAGCAATCTTAAAGTCGCAATTTCAGATCGATTCTGCACGTTTCTGCTTTATTTTCAAACGTAAGGAGAAGTATGAGAGAGGTTCTTATTTGTCATAGACCTGATCTTCATAGCGATACAGAGAGAGGATGACGGTCAGATTTCCGTTGAGCTTCCGGAGGTCATCCATGAATTTTTTTTGATCCACCTGATTTTTCAGCTGAATGCTGTAGACCAGTTCGAACAGCGAACCGAAATTGGTGGTCTTGACCCGCTTCAGATGCCAGCTGGCGGTGTTTTCATTGAGAACGTCGTCAAACAGTCCCACATAATTGAGGTTTTCCGGAATGGTGATTTTCAGCGTCATGTTGCTGGTCTTGCAAATGCCGTAGTGCAGCACCTCCACCAGAATCAGCACAGCGGCAATGACAGCAAAGAACACAAAGACGAACCACACATTTTCACTGCTGTTGATGCCGCAAATCACGCCGACTGCCATGGCAAAAAAAACATAGGTGATGTCCTTCGGGTCGCCGGGCACAGTACGGTACCGGCAAAGGGTAAACACACCGGCAAGGCTGAGGGCGCTTGCCATGGAATTGATCATCACGAGAACAATGGCGATGATTGGCGGCAGCATCAGAATGGTCAGAACATAGCTTTGGGTGTAGCCCGATTTCCGGTGTGTGAAAATATACACCAGACTGATGAGAAATCCCATCACAACGCTGAGAATCAGGGCGAAGAGCATATCTGTCACGGTGACATTGAAACCGGTGGCAGAGCCAATGGAGGTCAACAAAGAGGAGATATCTGTGTCATTGACAGATGCCATAAAATTGGTCAAAGTGTTAAGCATAGTCGTAACGTCTTCCTTTCTCTACTTTCAATTGCGGGCGTACCCAGTCCGTACATTCCTGCTCCTGTACATAGATCTCGTAGGCACGGCCGTATTTGGAAAAACTTGTCTTATATACCTGAAGCAATACCAGTTCTTCTGCCATCCACATGGGCATGGAATCGGCAATCTTCACTTCCATCAGGCGCATTCCTTCCGGCAAAATCAGATCACCGCTGCTTGGCAGCGCCAAAGACACATCGGTTCGTCTGCCGGTCAGCGCACGGTCAAATGTCAGGCGGAAATTCGGGTCATCTTTTCCGAAGTATGCGGCACGCTGGTAACTGATGTACTGTTTGGGAACGACAGGATAACGCTGGCGAAATACTTCGATCTCATCCATCACCTGCTCCTGAATGTACTTTCCGCCGAGATCGGGGCGAATGCCGTGCAGCATATACGCTTCCGCCTGCTGCAGTTTCATAGTGACACGCCGTTTGTTGACGATGCCTCCGATTTTCTTTTTGATTTCCAAGAACACGGTATTATCCGGATTGGCGGGAGAAAGATAACTGCGGAGCCGAATCTTCTCCTTATAATATGGCTTGGCAAGAGATTCCCGAATGAGAAAATCATCCGGCGTATCATAATAGATGTTATAGATGCCGTATTCCTTGCCGTCCACACAAAACTGATCTGGATTCATGTACCGCTCCAACTGCGGGAGCAGGCTCTGGTACTGTGCTTCTGTAAGCAGAAATTTAATCTCTTTTCGTGCAAATGTTTGAATTGCCATTGTGTTCCCTGCACACGGCTTCCGGTGCGGGTTCCTCCTTTCTTGCAACCGAAATTGCTTTTGTTGTTGTCATTATAGAATGCGATGCTTGAAATAATCTTAATGTTTTTGGTAATATCGACGATTCCGAAAAAAATCTCCGAGATTTTTTGAAAAAAGCAGTTGCAATTCCAAAAGACATCTTGTATAATAGAAAGCGTACGCATTAGAAAACCGAAAGGAGTTTATCAAAATGGCAGAACTGAAATATGAGATCGTAGAGCACATCGGCGTGATTGGCGAAAACGCACGGGGCTGGAACAAGGAACTGAACCTCATCAGCTGGAACGAACGGGAACCGAAGTATGACATTCGGGACTGGGCACCGGATCACAGCAAGATGGGAAAGGGCGTGACCTTGTCGGCAGACGAGGTGGCTTCCCTGAAGGATCTGCTGGCAGAACTGGATCTGGACTCTTTTGAATAAGCGTCTGTTTCGTATTTTTGCGGACTTGCTGTGACACATTCTCGGCAAGTCCGCTTTTTTCGTGAAATTGCACAACAAACAGGAATAAAGACATGCACAACATACAAAACTCAAAAAACATCTTGTGATTTTCGCCAAAATGTATTATAATAAAGAGTATGCAATTCTTTGCGAATTTGATCGAAAGAAGGGAATTTGTTGAGTCATTCTAAAATTATGCTGGGCAACGCCGCCATTGCACAGGGTGCATATGAGGCAGGCGTTAAGGTTTCCGCCGCTTATCCGGGAACCCCAAGTACAGAAATCAGTGAATATATCGCAAAATATCCGGAGGTCTACGCCGAGTGGTCTCCTAACGAAAAGGTGGCAATGGAAGTGGCAATCGGCGCTTCCATTGCCGGTGTTCGTGCCATGGCTTCCATGAAACTGGTTGGTGTGAACGTGGCATCTGACCCGCTCTATTCCATCTCCTATGCCGGTGTTAACGGCGGTCTGGTACTGGTTGCAGCCGACGACCCCGGTATCTACAGCTCCCAGAACGAGCAGGATACCAGAATGGTGGCACGTGCTGCAATGGTTCCGGTTCTGGAGCCGTCCGACAGCGAGGAGGCTCGTGTTTTCACCAAGCTGGCGTTCACCTACAGTGAAACCTACGATACGCCGGTGATCGTCCGCACCACAACACGTCTTTCCCACTCGCAGGGTGTGGTTCATCCGGAAGAACGGGAGGAAATCCCAGACAAGCCGTATGTCAAGAACATTGAAAAGAACGTACTTATGCCGGCGAACGCAAGAAAGCGGCACATTGTTGTGGAACAGCGTCTTAAACAAATGGCAGAGGACGCCTGCAGCTTTGACATCAACCGTGTGGAATACCGTGACAAGAAAATCGGTGTCATCACCAGCGGTATCCCCTATCAGTATGTACAGGAGGCGCTGCCGGATGCTTCTGTTCTGAAGCTGGGACTGGTGCATCCGCTGCCGAGAAAGCTGATTGAGGAATTTGCAGCACAGGTGGATACACTCTATGTGGTAGAAGAGCTGGAACCGGTCATCGAAGAGCAGATTCGTGCGTGGGGCATTCCGGTCATCGGCAAGGAAATTTTCACGGTACAGGGCGAGTACAGCGCAAATATGCTGCGCCGTGCCATTTTGAAAGAGGAGATCACCCTGACCAAGCCGGCTGCTGCACCCCAGCGCCCGCCGATTCTCTGCCCGGGATGTCCGCACCGCAGTGTCTTCTCCGTTCTGAAAAAGCTGAAGCTGCATGGTGCCGGCGACATCGGATGTTATACATTGGGTGCTGTTGCCCCGCTGAATGTGGTGGACTTTAATGTCTGCATGGGTGCCAGCATCTCCACGCTGCACGGTATGGAAAAGGCAAAAGGCAAGGACTACGTCAAAAATTGGGTAGCGCTGATCGGTGACTCCACCTTTATGCACACCGGTGTCAACTCTCTCATGAACATGGTGTACAACCAGGCAACGGGAACGGTCATCATCCTGGACAACTCCACCACAGGCATGACCGGCCACCAGGATCACGCTGCAACCGGAAAGACCTTGCAGGGAGATCCTACCTACGCCATCAACATCTATCATCTCTGCAAGGCAATGGGCATTGAACATGTCTACGAGATCGATGCGTTCGACATCGAGGGACTGGAAAAGCTCCTGAAAGAGGAAACCCAGCGGGATGCGCTCTCTGTCATTATCACCAAGTCACCGTGTGCCCTGCTCAAGGAGTTTATTCCAAAGGGCAAATGCATCATCCACGAGGACGCCTGCAAGAAATGCGGTCAGTGTCTGGTTCCGGGCTGTCCGGCAATGCGCAAGCAGGAAAACGGCATTCCGCAGATCGATCCTGCAATGTGCAACGGCTGCCAGCTCTGCGAAAAACGCTGCAAGTTCCATGCAATCGAACTGATTCCCCGTGAAAAAGGAGGTCAATCCAAATGAACGCAGTGAATATTATGATCGTTGGTGTCGGCGGACAGGGCACGCTTTTGACCAGCCGTGTACTGGGAAAAATCGCACTGACCGGCGGCTATGATGTCAAGCTCTCCGAAGTACACGGCATGGCACAGCGTGGCGGAAGTGTTGTCACCTTTGTGCGGTACGGCGAAAACGTGGCAGAGCCTATTGTGGAAGAGGGACAGGCAGATATCCTCATCGCTTTTGAACGGCTGGAGGCACTGCGGTACGCACACTTCCTGAAGCCGGGCGGAACTATTATTGTCAACGACACCCGCATCGACCCCATGCCGGTTGTCATTGGCGCGGCAGAATATCCGGAAGGAATTCTGGAAACGCTCCGGAAGTCCTACCGTGTTTTGTCCATCGATGCCTCCGCAGAAGCAATGAAACTGGGCAACATTCGTGTTTTCAACACGATCATTCTGGGCGTTGCTGCACAGCACATGAAATTTTCCAAGGAGGAATGGCTTCAGGTCATCGCCGAAACCGTTCCGCCAAAAACCATCGCCATCAATCAGACCGCATTCCTCACCGGTTTTGAATATCATGGAACCAACGATTCCGAAGGACAGGAGTAACAGACATGCCGATTACAGATATTTTAGAAGAAAACGCCAGAAAATACGCCAATGATGTCTGCCTTGTCGAGGTCAATCCGCAGATTCAGGAGAAGCGTCGGGTTCTGTGGAAGGACTACGATCTGATTCAGCCGACCTCCTCGTTCTGGTATCGCCGTGAAATCACATGGCACGTGTTCAACGAAAAAGCCAATCGTTTTGCACAACTGCTGATGAGCCGTGGCGTGAAAAAGGGTGACAAGGTGGCAATTCTCCTGATGAACTGCCTGGAGTGGCTTCCCATTTATTTCGGCATCCTGAAAACCGGCGCACTGGCAGTTCCCATGAACTTCCGGTACAGCGCCGAGGAAATCAAGTACTGCATGGATCTGGCAGATGTGGATGTTCTGGTATTCGGGCCGGAGTTTATCGGCAGAATGGAGACCATCGCAGAATCCGTCAGCAAGAACCGCATTCTGTTCTATGTGGGCGGTGACTGTCCTTCGTTCGCAGAGGACTACGACAAGCTGACCTCCAACTGCGCCAGCATCACTCCCGGCGTGCCGCTGACAGATGAGGATGATGCAGCCATCTACTTCTCCTCGGGAACCACCGGTTTTCCCAAGGCGATCCTGCACACGCACCGCAGCCTGATGCACGCCTGCAAGGTGGAACAGCAGCACCACCACCAGACCAAGGACGACGTATTCCTCTGCATTCCCCCGCTGTATCACACCGGCGCAAAAATGCACTGGTTCGGCAGTCTGCTCTCCGGCAGCCGTGCTGTACTCCTCAAGGGCGTGAATCCGGAAACCATTCTTCAGACAGTTTCCCGTGAGAAATGCACCATTGTCTGGCTGCTGGTGCCGTGGGCACTGGACATTCTGGAGGCACTGGACAATGGCACTGTCCATCTGGAGGACTACGAGCTTTCTCAGTGGCGGCTGATGCACATCGGCGCACAGGTGGCGGCTGATACACATCGGCGCACAGCCGGTTCCGCAAAGTCTGATTCACCGTTGGAAGCAGTATTTCCCGAATCACCAATACGACACGAACTACGGTCTGAGCGAATCCATCGGTCCGGGCTGCGTGCACCTCGGCGTGGAAAACATCCGCAAGGTCGGTGCAATCGGCGTGCCGGGATATGGCTGGGAAGTCAAGATCATCGACGAATCCGGCAACACAGTTTCGCAGGGTGAAGTGGGCGAGCTGGCAGTCAAAGGTCCCGGCGTGATGAAATGCTACTATAATAATCCGGAGGCAACCGCAGAGGTGCTGCATGACGGCTGGCTCTACACCGGCGACATGGCACGGCAGGATGAGGACGGATTCTACTTCCTCGTAGACCGGAAAAAGGATGTAGTCATCAGCGGCGGCGAAAACATCTATCCGGTGGAAATCGAGAACTACATGAGCAAGTTTGAGAAAATCAAGGATGTGGCTGTCATTGGTCTGCCGGACAAGCGTCTGGGCGAAATTGCCACAGCTATTGTGGAACTGAAGCAGGGTGTGGAATGTACCGAAGAAGAGGTCAACGAATTCTGCATGGGTATGCCCCGCTATAAGCGTCCGCGGAAAATCATCTTCGCACCAGTTCCCCGCAATGCAACCGGCAAAATCGAGAAGCCGAAGCTGCGAAAAATGTACTGCGGCGACTATCTGATCGAAAAAGAAAATCAGAGCTAAAGAAACATAGATCATGCGTTGTAAAACCTACGAGATAAATACTCTGAAAAATTACAAATATGTGGTTATTCTTTCCGAGAGCCATGGAAAAATTATTTTGAGCCGGCACAAAGAACGAACCACATGGGAAACGCAGGGCGGTCATATTGAAACCGGAGAAACACCGCTGGAGGCAGCAAAACGAGAGCTGTTTGAGGAGTCCGGTGCCGTAGACTTTGACATCGAACCGATTTGCGATTATCGTGCTTGGGATGAGGATACCCTACATGGTGCCAACGGCGTTGTATTTCATGCGGTGATTCGGCGATTTTCCGACATTCCAGAAAGTGAAATGGCAGAGCAAAAGGCGTTTGCCTCGCTGCCTGACAATCTGACATATCCTGCAATTACACCTGTGCTGTTTCAGTTTTTGTTGGATCGTAAACCATAACAGCTGCTCACAGGAAAATATTCAAAAAGGAAACCTCGCAAAAGCATCGGATGAAGTCATTTCGTTCGGTGCTTTTGTTCATGTTCACCAAGAACACAGTTGCAATTTTGTACAAAAAGGTATGAAAAGCTGGCATAAAATTCATTGACTTTTCTGATTTTTCATGATATAATAAAAGAAAATATGCCACTTTTTCGGCATTTTGTTTGGTGAAGATTTTTAAGGAGGATAATTATGCAATTTCAGGCTCGCAAATGGTTTGCCGCCGGCACTGCCGCAGTAATGCTGCTTTCCGGCATGGCATTTTTCCCGGCAACCGGTTCCGCTGAGGGAACTATGGCGGCTGAGGACATCACAGAAAACATGTCCATCGGCTGGAACATTGGTAACTCGCTGGACTCCACCGGATACGGTGAAACCAGCTGGGGCAATCCCAAAGTCACACAGGAACTGATCGATACTGTCAAGGCAAAGGGGTTCAACACCATTCGAATTCCTACCACGTGGTATCAGAACGTCACCACAACTACCGATGAAAACGGCAAGCCGGTTTACACCATCAATGAACAGTGGATGCAGCGTGTTAAGGAAGTTGTGGACTATGCCTACAATCAGGGCATGTATGTCATTCTGAACCTGCACCACGAGGAATGGATCAATCGTTCCGATTTCCCGAACGCTTATGACGAGATGTCCGAGCGTTTGAAGCAGATGTGGACACAGATCGCCACCTACTTTAAGGATTACGACCAGCATCTAATCTTCGAAGGTATGAATGAGCCTCGGCAGACTGGCGCTTCCTATGAGTGGCAGGGCAATGCGGAATGCTATGAAGTGGTCAACAAGCTGGATCAGGATTTTGTGAACACCGTTCGTTCCATCGACTCCCCCTATCAGCAGACACGTCTTTTGATGATTCCATCCTATGCCGCTTCCGCTTATGCAAGCGCTTACTCTTATCTGGAAGTTCCGGACGATGATTATGTTGCAGTTTCTCTGCATGCTTATACTCCCTATGCATTTGCCATGGGCGACGGCGACCACACCACATTCTCCAGCAACTACCAGAGTGATCTGGATACCATGTTCTCCGACATCCGGTATTACTTCACCGACAAGGATATTCCTGTTGTTCTTGGCGAATTCAGCGCCTCCAACTTCAACAACACTGACGCACGCTGCGACTGGGCAACCTATTACCTCACATGGACCAAGAAGCTGGGCATTCCCTGTGTACTGTGGGACAACAATGCTATCACCAATTCCACATCTGCTTCAGAGGCTCACGGCTATGTAGACCGCAGCAACAACACTTGGTATGAGGCTTCGGAACCGGTTGTAGATGCGATGATGACCGTTATGCAGGACAACAGCGTTGTCTGGGGCAGCGACAAGCACCTTCCCTCCTGGAAGCACGGCGATGTTGCAAACGGCGATGTGATCTATGAGAATACCGCTGGTTTGAAGCTGATTGCAGCTGACGGAGACGGTGGAAACTGCACACCGGGACTGGATGTCAGCACGACACACATCAACGCAGATAAGGAAATCGCCATCCAGTATGAGGGCTCGGCTGCGCCAATTCTCGCACTGACCAACGCTGCCTGGGGCAACTGGACTGAAATCAGCGCTTTTGACATTGACGAGGAAAAGGGCATTGCCTATTATTCGTATGATGCCATCAAGAAGGCTTGGGGCGATGATATCAGCACCATTGCACATCTGTTTGCACGTGCTGGTTCGGATATGACCATCTACCGCATTGCCGCACTGCCGGCTGCGGAACTGGTGACCGATCCGACCAATCCGACCGATCCCACAGACCCGACAAATCCGACTGATCCCACAAACCCGACCAATCCGACTGATCCGGATCTCTTCGAACTGGGCGATGTCAACCACAATGGCGATGTAAGCGTTGCTGACGTGGTTATGCTCCAGCGGTATCTGCTCCGTCTGGAAACAACTGCCGATCTGGAAACTGCCGACCTGAATGGTGACGGCGTCATCAACGGTATGGATCTGGGTGCACTGCGTCAACTGGTTCTGGCATAAAATCAAAAACTTGATATCAGAAAGATGCCTCATCTGCTCGTTTTTGCGGATGGGGCATTTTATGAGGAAATGATATGAAAAACTACTATATTCCCAAATACGGGGAATTTCGCTGTATTGCCGGCGCCTGTCCGGACAGCTGCTGTGCCGGATGGGAAATCGTGCTGGACGATGCCAGTGTGGAACGGTATCGAACCGTATCCGGCGGCTTGGGAGAACGGATTCGTCAGGCGATGGCAGAGGATGCAGACGGCGATGTGATCTTTGCTGCGCAGGATGGCAAGTGTCCCTTTTGGAACGCAGCGAAACTGTGCGACATTCATGCCACGCTGGGAGAACAGGCGCTCTGCGACACCTGCCGAAAATTCCCCCGCATCACGCAGGACTACGGCGATTTCGTGGAATACGACCTCTCTATGGAGTGTCCGGAAGCTGCACGGATGCTTCTCACGCTTCCGCCGGAAAAGTTGCAGCTTCGCTGGGAGGAACATCCGGAGCTGGCTGGAGATATGCCGGAATATGACGCAGACCGCATGCAGCAGCTGTTTGAACAGCGTGAAATGCTGTTTCAGCTGATGCGTGACACCAGACATCCGGCACTGGCGCAGCTGTCAAGCTGTTTGAAGCTGGCGTGCGAGTGGGAGAACATTCCCCTTTCCGAATGTTCCGCAACTGATTCCGGTACGGCAATTTTTGCATTTCTGCAATCCTGCGAAATTCTCACAGCGGATTGGCGAAGGATTCTGGAACAGTCAGCGGCAGCGCAAGATAAGCTTGGTGTGATCTCTGAGGCGCTGGACTGTGAGATTCGTGCGTTTGCCTTTGACTTTTTCTACCGGCAGTATCTCCGTGCTGTTTTTGCAGATTCTGCCATCTTGCCAGTCCAGCAGGCTGCTTTTTCCGTGTGCGCCGTGGTGAGTATCTGCTGCCGGCTGTATCTCATCACGCAGGAGCAGCAGCTTCGCATCTGGCAGCTGTTTCTCAAGGAAATCGAATCAGACAGCGACAATGTGGCAGAATTGAAGTGGTGTCTGGAAACGGAGGAGGCGTTTTCGCCGGCAGCACTCTGTGCCTATCTGGAAAAACTGGGAGATGCATGATGGTTTCGATATTTCTCCATGCAGTTTCTTCCCTGCTGTCCAAACTCTTTTCCCGTCAGATCGACCGGTGGACAGACTGCTGTATGGAAAAAGAAAGCGAGGAGAGTACCTGCCAGAACAGCGTGACTATCTCCAAAACGTTTGGAATTACAGGTGTCATCTGGTTTATCATTTTTGCATCCTCCGGGATTCTCGGCGTGGTCATCTGGGCTGACGGCATGACCGACTGGGACGCTTTTCTCTGCGGTATTCTGTTTCTTTTCCTTAGCCTTGCCGGTGTCTATCTGATGTTGCTCCGGCGCAATTACCGCATTTTCTACACTGATACATTTCTGGAAAAGCACAGCATGTTCGGGAAAAGGCGAATCTATCACTGGGCAGATCTCACGGAAATCCGCCAAAAAGGCGCCACCTATACCCTGATATTTTCCGGCGGAAAACTCCGCATCTTTTTCTGCAAGGAGTACATCGGCAACGAGAGACTCGTCGATTTTCTGCAAAAACAATATTTTTTTGAAAAAAAATGCTTGACAAGCATCTGAAACTGTGCTATAATAAAAAACTGTAGCGGCCATGCCGCAGGAAAATAGAGATTCACAGGACTACTGTCGGCGCAATGGCCGATGGGCTGCTGTTGATACAAACAACAGATACAGGAGGTGAAACCCCATGAGAGAAGGCATTCATCCGAATTTTGAAAAGACTACCATCACTTGTCACTGCGGCAACGTAATGGAGACCATGTCTACAAAGAAGGATATCAAGGTGGAAATTTGCGCAAAGTGCCACCCGTTCTTCACTGGTAAGCAGAAGCTGGTAGATACCGGCGGACGCGTAGATCGTTTCAAGAAGCGTTTCAACCTGGACTAAGTTCCACGGAAACCGGACAATCGAAAGAGGGCGGTATTATGGTACCGTCCTTTTTTGTCTATTCTCAGAGGTGATACCATTTGACAGAATACCGAACGATTGCAGCACCTGCAACCGCTTCTTTTGTGGAAAAGAAGTCGGAATTCATCGCATATCTCGCCCCTGTCCGCACAGCGGAGGAAGCGGTTTCAGTTATCGAAACCGTGCGGAAGAACCATCGCCGTGCCAGACACAACGTATACGCCTATCTGCTGCGGGAGGGAAATGCCTCCCGCTACTCCGATGACGGCGAACCACAGGGCACTGCCGGCATGCCGGTTCTGGACGTCCTGCAAAAAAAAGAGCTGACCGATATCTGCTGTGTGGTGACACGGTATTTCGGCGGTGTGCTTCTGGGCAGCAACGGACTGGTGCGGGCCTATTCCCACAGCACAGCGCTCGCCATTGAACAGGCAAAGGTGCAGATCATGCTACCCTGCTATCCGGTCTCGCTCCAAGCCGACTACTCCCTATACGGAAAAATCGCCTATGCACTCCCGAAAACAGATCTCATTCAGAAAAATGTGACGTTTGAAGATCAGGTGCGTATGGAACTTCTGGTGCGGGACACCATCCTGCCGGAACTGCAAAAGCAGCTCATTGATCTGACCGGAAATCAGATTCAGTTGCAGATCGGCGACAAGGAGTATGCCGATTTTTCCAGCTGTCACAGGGATTCCTGAAAAATTTCAGAGCTTGTTCCGTATCTTTTTATGCGCGGATTTTCGAGCATGATTTTGTCGGTGACAAGGAAAAAATCCGCAGGCATACTGTCGTATGGCAAGGATTTTTGACGCAGTCACCGGCAAAATCCGCCGAAAAGACGTACGGAAAAAGATGTGAAACAGGCTCTTAGCAAAAAAGAGGAGTTTTTGACATCCGCTGCGTAATATTAGATAGAGAGGGCGATTCCCTCCGCAAACGATGTGCCTTTTTGGTGGAATGGAGGAGAACGGAATGACGATTCGAGAACAGCAGGAACAGTTGGAACTACAGATTCTAAGCCCCTACGCCTGCCCCAATGCGGGCCACGCCAAGCGAGAACGTCCGGAGATGCCTTGCCCTTACCGCACGGCGTTTCAGCGGGATCGTGACCGGATTTTACATTGCAACTCCTTTCGGCGGTTAAAACGAAAGACGCAGGTCTTTCTCTCCCCCGTAGGCGATCATTACCGCACACGGCTGACACATACGCTGGAGGTAGCACAGATCGCCAGAACCATTTCCCGTGCGCTTCGCTTCAATGAGGACTTGACAGAAGCAATCGCACTGGGACACGATCTGGGGCACTCTCCTTTCGGGCACAGCGGCGAGGCAATCCTGAACCGCATCTGTCCCCACGGCTATCGGCATTACGAACAGAGTCTGCGTGTTGTGGAACGGCTGGAAAAAGGCGGTGCCGGACTCAATCTGACGGAAGAGGTGCGGGACGGCATTTTGTGCCATACCAACCGGATTGCCGCAACCAAGGAGGGCAATGTGGTTCGGGTAGCAGACCGCATTGCCTACATGAACCACGACATCGAAGACGCTATTCGTGCAGAAATTCTCCGCAAAGAAGACCTGCCGACAGATGTTACAGAGGTTCTGGGGAATACCAAGACCAAGCGCATTACCACGCTGGTGGGAGCGGTCGTGGCACACGGTCCGGAGAAAATCGGAATGGCTCCGGAAATTCAAGCCATGCATGACAAACTGCACACATTCCTGTTTGACTGTGTCTATTACAATCCCATCGCCAAACAGGAGGAGCACAAGGCGGAACTGCTGATCGAAACACTCTACCGGTACTTTATTTCCCATCCGGATGCGCTGCCGGAGGAATACCAGAGAATTGCACAGCAAGAGGACATTGACCGTGCGGTATGCGATTATATTTCCGGCATGAGTGACGGATACGCTGTGGATCTATACACCGAACTGTTTATTCCCAAGGGCTGGAGATCATCTGCCAGTCCGATTTCCTGACATGTTCTGCGCCGTGACAGACAGCCCATTGCTGAACTTCGTGCGCAGATACGGGTTGTGTTATCGTATAGATATCACAAACAAATACAAAGCAACGAACACAAGGAGGTAATGCATGCTAGGTGCGATTATAGGCGACATTGCAGGCAGCAGATTTGAGTTCAATAATATCCACACAAAGGATTTCGAGTTCTTCCATCCGGATTGTCAAATCACAGATGACTCGGCTATGACTATCGCATTGATGGCTGCCATTCTTGAAGGCGATATGCAGAACGAAATGTCCTTTAAGAAAACGGTCATCGACTGCTACAAGAGGTTCTGGAAGCTCTACCCTCAGGGAGGCTATGGTTTGGGATTCTGGGAATGGCTGGAATCCGACAACCCTCAGCCTTATCATAGCTATGGCAACGGTGCGTGTATGCGTATAAGTCCTGCAGCCGTGCTGGACGAAGGGATTCGTGAACGTGTCGCAAAATGGGCAACAGAAGTGTCCCACAACCATCCGATTTCCCTGGCATGGGTAAATCTATTCGTTACTGCCGTGTCGATGGTGAAGGATATGCCTGCGGACGACGGCAAGCAGTATCTCAGAAACATGCTGCAGTACACGCTATCGGACGAGCACAGCGCAGAATTTTATGTCGACGGTATAGCCAAGGTGCATCCCGGTGTGTTTGACGAAACTGTTCATGGTACGATGCCTATCGCAATAAAGGCAGTTCTGGAAGCTGAAGACTTTGAAGACACGGTTAGAACTGCCATTTCGTACGGTGGTGACTCTGATACGATTGCAGCGATTGCAGGTGCAATCGCAGAGTCCGTATTCGGGATTCCGCAATCAATCAAGCGTGCTTGTTTGAGATATATTCCGGTCACCATGGTTAGTACCGTCGCTAAATTTCACCGCAGATATCCGAATTTTTCATAAGATAAACAGCCCGGAATTCACTCCGAGCTGTTGCTGTGATACTGTATCCATGAGAAAGTGTGTGACAGAACATGATATATTCCGCTGACTTTTTGGAACAGGTACACACTGCCTGTCCCATGGAAACCATCGCCGGCAATTATGTCAATCTCATCCGGCGTGGCAGAACTTATGTCTGCAAGTGTCCGTTTCACTCGGACAACTCTCCCTCCTGCACCATCTATCCGGATACGGAAAGCTTTTACTGCTTTGGATGCGGGACGGGCGGCGATGTCATCAAATGGATCGAGCTTATCGAAAATCTGGAATTTTCAGATGCAGTCAAGCTTTTGGCAGAGCGCAGCGGACTGCAGCTTCCCACGGATAAAGAGGCGGAAAGCCGCTCCCGCATGCGCACGAGAATCCTCGCCATCAATCGGGAAACGGCAAACTTTTACTTTCGCTGCCTGACCGCCAATCAGGACAAGCGCGGACTGCAATATCTGATTTCCCGAAAACTCAAGCCGGAGACCATCCGCAAGTATGGGCTTGGGTATGCGCCGGACAGCTGGAACCTGCTGACCGATCACCTGCTGAAAAAAGGATTCACAGAGGAAGAGCTGCTTCTGGCAGATGTGGCACACCGCTCTGCAAAGAGCGGCAGGCTTTATGATGCGTTCCGATGCCGTGTCATGTTCCCCATTGTGGACACCAGAGGTTCTGTGATCGGATTCGGCGGACGTGTTATGGATGACAAACAGCCAAAATACCTCAACACTGCCAAAACACCGGTATTTGACAAGGGCAGAAACCTCTTTTCCCTAAACTTCGCCAAAGGCAGCAACTCC
>NZ_FR898089.1:182377-204426 GCF_000437175.1 Ruminococcus sp. CAG:330
CACGTCTGATCCTGGCAGAGGGGTACATGGATGTCATCGCCATCAATCAAGCCGGCTTCTCCAACGTGGTGGCAACGCTGGGAACTGCCATCACGCCGGAACAGGCACGAAAAATTTCCAATTACGCCAAGGAAGTCATCATCGCCTACGACAGCGATGGTGCCGGACAGACAGCCACACAGAAGGCGATCCGCCATTTCAGCGAGGTCGGGCTGCCAACACGAATCCTGCACATGTCCGGTGCCAAGGATCCGGACGAATACATCAAACGGTTCGGACCGGAGCGCTTCCGGCTGCTGTTGGAACAGGCGGGAGATGCCATCAACTTTCAGCTGGAGCGCTGCGAGGAGGGGCTGGATGTTGCCACAGATGCCGGAAAAGTCCAGCTTCTGAAACGAACCGTTTCGGTTTTGGCAGACATTCCCGATCCCATCCAGCAGGAGATCTACCTCTCCCGCACTGCAAACAAATGGGAAATCTCCGCCGATGTTCTGCGCCAGCAGGTGGCATATCGGCAGAGAAGCAAGAAAAAAATCGAAGAGGAAAAAGCGTGGAGATCCATCATGGAACACACCGCCAATCCGGATCCGCAAATTCCGCAGGCTTCCGCCCATCTGAAAGAAGTCAAGGCAGAGGAGCGAATCCTGTACGATCTGCTGCGGTATCCGGAGGAAGGCGATTGGATTTCGCAGGAACTGACAGAAGCCGAGTTCCTGACACCGCTTTATCAGCAGGTCTACCGCATTTTTCTGGCGTGCCGGAACTCCGACGGGGTGTTTACTCTCTCCTCGCTCAGCGGTGAATTGTCCAACGATGAGATGGGAAAAATCAGTGGGATTCTGGCAAAATATCAGGATTTTCCAGTATCAAAAAAGGAAATTCAAGATTGCATCCACACACTGAAAAGCAGCGATTCCGGCGAAGTCGAAACGGACGATGATCTGCTCTCGCTGGTGCAGAAAAAGGCTCACAAGACTTGAGGCGGCTCTTCGTGATAGGACTATGAATATAGAAAGGATGATTGTTCCATGGAACAAAAAAAGGTGACGATCGAAGCATTATTGGAAAAGGGAAAGGTCAACGGAAAGCTCTCTGAAAAAGAGATCACCGATGTTATGGAGGATCTGGACTTCGACCTCGACCAGTTTTTGAGCAGATGCGAACAGCTGAACATTGAGATCATCAACGACTCTTCAATGGACACCGCCTCCAGAGATTCCGACATCAGCCTGAATGCAGATGATCTGGAACTATCCCTCTCCACAGAGGGCATCGCCATTGACGACCCCGTCAAGATCTATCTCAAGGAGATCGGCCGTGTTCCCCTGCTGTCCATGGACGAGGAAAAACAGCTGGCAGAGCGCATGGCACAGGGCGACAGCAGCGCCAAGAAGCGTCTGTGCGAGGCAAACCTCCGTCTGGTGGTCAGCATTGCCAAGAAATATGTGGGACGTGGCATGCAGTTTCTGGATCTGATCCAGGAGGGCAACCTCGGTTTGCTGAAAGCCGTGGAGAAGTTCGACTACAACAAGGGGTTCAAGTTCTCTACTTATGCCACTTGGTGGATTCGGCAGGCCATCACCCGTGCCATTGCCGATCAGGCAAGAACCATCCGCATTCCGGTACACATGGTGGAAACCATCACCCGTGTCAAGAAAGCAACCAGCCAGCTGCTTCACGAAACCGGTCGTGAGCCTACACCGGAAGAAATCGCAGAGCGTCTGGGTATGCCGGTGGAGCGTGTCTGCGAAGTGATGCGCATTGCACAGGATCCGGTTTCTCTGGAAACGCCGATCGGCGAGGAAGAGGACAGTCATCTGGGCGATTTCATCGAGGACGAAAACGCACTGGCACCGGAGGACGCTGCTTCGCTGATGCTCCTCAAGGAACAGCTGGACAAGGTGCTGTCCACGCTGACCGAGCGGGAGGCAAAGGTGCTCCGTCTGCGGTTTGGGCTGGAGGACGGACGTTCCCGCACACTAGAGGAAGTGGGCAAGGAATTCGATGTCACCAGAGAGCGCATCCGGCAGATCGAGGCAAAGGCACTGCGGAAACTCCGCCACCCCAGCCGCAGTAAGCTCCTGATGACGCTGCCGACCAAGAACAACTGAGAACCTGTCTTCACAGGTGTACGCATGTGCCTTGTGAAGACGTGCTCTAAACTTTCAAAAACCAATCTGCCCAGCTGTCCGAAAACAGACAGTACCAAGAAAGGATGGCAATGCTATGGAACAGAAAAAGATGACAATCGAAGCACTGCTGGAAAAAGGAAAAACAACCGGAAAGCTCTCTGAAAAAGAGGTCTTTGATGTTCTGGAGGAACAGGACTTTGATCTGGAACAGTTTCTCGGCAGATGTGAACAGCTGAACATTGAGATCATCAACGACAATTCAGAAGGCCCTTCCTTTCATGACACGGACGAAAATCTAAATGTGGATGATTTGGAATCCTCCCTCTCCACAGACGGCATTGCCATTGACGACCCCGTCAAGATCTACCTCAAGGAGATCGGCCGTGTTCCCCTGCTGTCCATGGAGGAGGAAAAGCAGCTGGCAGAGCGCATGGCACAGGGCGACACCAATGCCAAAAAGCGTCTTTGCGAGGCAAACCTCCGTCTGGTGGTCAGCATCGCCAAAAAGTTCGTGGGACGTGGTATGCAGTTTCTGGATCTGATTCAGGAGGGCAACCTCGGTTTGCTGAAAGCTGTGGAAAAGTTCGACTATAACAAGGGGTTCAAGTTCTCTACCTATGCTACTTGGTGGATTCGGCAGGCCATCACCCGTGCCATTGCCGATCAGGCGAGAACCATCCGTATTCCGGTGCACATGGTGGAGACCATCACCAAGGTGAAAAAGGCATCCAGCCAGCTGCTCCATGAAACCGGACATGACCCGACCACGGAGGAGATCGCAGAGCGTTTGGAAATGCCGGTGGAGCGGATTCAGGAGATCATCCGCATTGCACAGGATCCGGTTTCTCTGGAAACGCCAATCGGCGAGGAAGAGGACAGCCATCTGGGCGATTTCATTCAGGATGACGATGCTCCGGCTCCGGCAGATGCCGCTTCGCTCATGCTTCTCAAGGAGCAGCTGAACGAGGTGCTCTCCACATTGAGTGATCGGGAAGCAAGAGTGCTTCGCCTGCGATTCGGTCTGGAGGACGGCCGTGCACGCACGCTGGAGGAAGTAGGCAAGGAATTTGACGTCACCAGAGAGCGCATCCGGCAGATCGAGGCAAAGGCACTGCGGAAACTCCGTCACCCCAGCCGCAGCAAAAAGGTCAAGGATTTTCTGGACTAATCCTGTAGGTACAGCTCCTGCTGCCTTCCAATTTCGCCCTGTAACGTATAAGTAATTTCCCATTGCAGACCGCTTTCTGTTTCGAGAGCGGTCTTTTTTTGGTCTAGCACCACGACATCCTGCAAAAAATTTGCCTCATAGCGCTGCTTTTGTTCCGCCAGATTCTGCTCTGCCTCCTCCGGCGTGAATTCCAGTGTGTGTGTGCGGCAGGCGGTATATGTTTCTTCATAAACGCCAATGGGCAGTTCCTGCCCCAGCAGAGAAAACCAGTGTGTGGACGCTGTTTTCACATAGTCCGCATAGGGATTCTCTGTCGTCCCCAGCGGAATATGCCATGTAAACAAATCCAGATACCGGCAGATCGTCTGATCCGCAGCAGGCGCTCGCTGCTGCTGCACGAAATCACAGGAAAAGACCTCCGTCTGTTCGTAAATACCCTCCACCTGTCCCATTGCATGGCGGATGAACACGTGCCCAAACTCATCGCCCCACACACCGCTGATGAGGAGATCCCCCTTTCGCACCAGATCTCCTGTCAGACGCTTTACCTGTCCGGACTGGACGGTGAAAGACACGATCTGCGCATCTCTCTCGGCAACCACATTGCAGGGGACACGTGATCGCAGCATCTCCGGCTGCGGTGTCGCCTCCATCACCTCTACCACAAGCCGGTTGCCCGTGTGCCGAATGCCAACCCATGCCAGCGATTCGATTCCGGCACGCAGATGGTGTTCGCAGTTGGCGAGATCAAGAGACGGAATCCAGCTGCCACGCTGCACATTATCCTCCTGTAAAACTGCCAGAATTTCCTGCTCTGACACAGTTTCATTTCCGATGACGTCTATGGTCATGATGATATTCGAACCGTAGAACAAAAGCCCAGCAACCAGCAGAAGTCCCGCAGGAATGCCAAAGCGAAACCGGTAGCGATGGAGAAAATACCGCAGCGTTTTCTGGGGCGTGATTTGTAGGGTGACACCATATTGTTCCGCCAGCGCCTGCACCGGTTTTCGTGCTTTTTCATAGATATAGAACCGGTAGGAGTTCCCACGGCACTGCTGTTTTCGGCAGCAGATTCCCGTCGATTGCATGGCGTTCAGAAACGAATAGAGCTTACCGCCGCTTGCAATGATCTGAAGATCACCGTGCAGCTGCCGTCCCATGCCTGCCTCCTTTCAGCGTCAGGGAAATTGACTGGATTTCCCCATGAATCCACAGGCACTCCGGCGTACGGCTGTCTGCCTCCAGATTGCGCCCCCAGATTTCTAAAATCAGTTCCGTCGTCTGCACCACAATGCGAATCTCGTTGTATTCCAGCACTTTGCGGCAATTCTCAAGTTTTAGCTCCCGATTGCCGCAGAGCTGCAAATAGGTTTCCAAGCCCAGCAGATTCCTACTGATCTCGGCAGCGTGTTCTCGCAGTTTTCTCATTCCGTTCACCTCACAGCTAACCTATGCCATTTCCGGAGAAAATAGCACCGCACGGCAACTCAAACCGCAGCAGCGCATATCCTGAAAGGAAATCCCATCAATTTCTTTTGGAGGTATTGTTATGTCTGCAAAAACAAAGCTGCTGCCAATGGGTTCCGTGCTGCTGCTCTTTCTCCTGCTCTTTTGCTGCGTCGCCTTTGCCACCGGCATCCGTCAAGAAATGCTGGATGCTGCGGTTCGCTGTTTTACGGTAGTGATTCCGTCTCTCTACGCCATGATGATTCTGACACAGCTGCTCACTGCCACCGAAATCTGGCGCATTCTGGGAAAGCCGTTTCGCTGGATTGCACCGCATATCTTTCACATGCCAGAGGGCTGTTTTGCTTTGTTTCTGCTGAGCCAGTTTGCCGGATATCCGGTGGGCACTTCTATCCTGCGAACACTCTACGAGAACCGAACTCTCTCCAGACAAAACGCTGCCGGACTCTGCTGTGTCTGTTACGGCGGCGGTCCGGCTTTTCTGCTGGGGATTCTAGGAGAATTTCCGCAGCGTGTTCCCTGCTTCTGGCTGATTTTCTGTGCCAATCTGCTCGCCAACTTACTCCTCGCTGCGGTACTCTTTTTCCGGCATCCGGTACAGATGCAGAGCACTGCAATCCGCCCGATTCGCAAAATCACGCCGGAGCTACTCATCGCCAGCACCAGCAACGCCGGAAAACTTCTATTGAAACTCTGCGGGATCATCCTCTGTTTTTCCGCACTCTGCGGGATTCTGGAGGAGAGCGGTGCATTTCACAGCATCGCCATGCTCTCCGGACAGCGCCTGCCCTTTTCCCCTGTCTGGATTCTGAAAAGTCTACTGGAAATCAGCTATGCGTCACAGCTCTCCCTGCCGTTTTGCTGGTATCTCCCAATGCTGGCAGCACTCCTCTCCTTTGGCGGATGCTGTGTGTGCATGCAGATTCGTGCAGCTGGCGGGGACCTCATCTCCCTATCCCGATTTTTTCTGATACGGCTTTTGGCAGCAGTGCTCTCCGGCACATTCTGCCGCATTGGTATGTGCTGGATTCCCTGGAAAAATGCCGAGGCATTTCAGATGGTATCGGCTCCGGCAGCAGCCGGCTTCCACAAGGGCACATTTTTCCCCGTCTGCATGCTGCTGATTATGACAGGGCTGCTGCTGCAGGAAACCGACCGGCGCAAGCCGCTCTCAAAAACGAAAAAAATCGGCGCTTGATTTTTTCCGAATTTTCTTGACTTTTTTGTGGAAATACACTATAATAAAAAGAAGAATAATTCTGTGCAATTTGCGGTGCATGCCGCAGCTTTTCAGAAAGGGGATTTTTCAATCATGAAATTGCGCAAAACTTTAGTTGCACTTGCTGCCGCAGGTGTGATGTCGCTCTCCTGCCTCTCGACCAGTCTTCCGGCGATTCCGGCAAGTCTGTCAGCGGCAGCTGCTGATGACAACAATGACGACTGGCTTCACGCAGTGGGCAGCCGTCTGTACGACTCGGAGGGACACGAGGTATGGCTCACCGGTGCCAACTGGTTCGGCTTCAACTGTACCGAGAACTGTGCCCACGGACTCTATGCCACCGATATTGACAAGTTCCTGCAAGCCGTCGGCAACCACGGCATCAATCTGATCCGTATGCCAATTTCCACCGAGCTGCTGGTTTCGTGGATGAATGGCTCGCCGGATCCTGTCAGCTCCGTCAACGCCGGCTATGAACCGCCGAAGGATGTGGTTGGAGAAGACGGTACCGTTACCAAAGCAGGAACTTACGTCAACACCAACAAAGATTTCGTCATGGAGGACGGTAAAACTCTAAAAAACAGCATGGAGATCTTCGATGTCATCATGCAGAAAATGAAGGAATACGGGCTGAAGGTCATGATCGACGTTCACAGTCCGGCAGAACACAACTCCGGCCACAACTACAATCTGTGGTACTACACCTCCGCTGCATCGGACGGTGACACCATGGCAGTCGGCGCAGCTTCTGGTGAGAAGATCACATGGGACATGTGGAAGGACTCGGTGACCTGGCTTGCTAAGAAATACAGCAACGACGATACCATCATTGGCTATGACCTGAAAAACGAACCTCACGGAAAGCGTGGCTACAGCGGCTCTAAGTGTCCGGAGGACATTGCAAAGTGGGACGACTCCACCGATCAGAACAACTGGGCATATTCTGCAACCGAATGTGGTAACTCCATTCTGGATGTGAACCCCAATGCGCTGATCTTTATTGAGGGCGTTGAGCAGTACCCCAAGACTGAAAAGGGCTACACCTATGACACCGCAGACATCTGGCAGGCTCCGGCAGACCAGTCGCCGTGGTACGGCGCATGGTGGGGCGGTAACCTCCGTGGTGTCAAGGACTACCCCATCGACTTTGGCTCCAGCTCCAGAAACAGCCAGATCGTCTACTCCCCGCATGACTACGGTCCCTCTGTCTACAACCAGACCTGGTTCGACAAGGATTTCACCACACAAACCCTGCTGGACGACTACTGGTACGACACATGGGCATACATCAACGATAAGGAAATCGCACCGCTGCTGATCGGTGAGTGGGGCGGTCATATGGACGGCGGAAAGAACCAGAAATGGATGGAGCTGCTCCGTGACTACATGATCAAAAACCACATCAACCATACTTTCTGGTGCCTGAACCCCAACTCCGGCGATACCGGCGGACTTTTGGGCTACGACTTCTCCACATGGGATGATGACAAGTATAGTCTGTTTGAACCGTCCCTGTGGCAGACACAAAAGACAGAAAAATACATCAGTCTGGATCATGAGCGTGCACTGGGTACCGGCAGCACCAGCATTTCCCTCGGCGACTTCTACAAGTCCTATGCATCCACAGAGGGCAGCAATCTGGACGGCGGTACAGTCTGGAATGGAAAATCTGATCCGATCACAACCGGCGCAACCACAACCTCCGGAAACACCACTACCACCACTTCTACTTCCACCGCACCGTCTGCCGTTACCGGCGACATCAACAAGGACGGCAAGGTGACTAGTGCGGATATGGTACAGCTTGCAAAATATCTGCTGCGGGAAAAGACAGACAGAGAAATGGACTTCAAAGCTGGCGATGTCAACGGCGATGGCGTTCTGAACGGACTAGATCTCGTACTCTATAAGCAGTTCCTCGCCGGCACGATCACCAACTTCCCGAAGTGAGGCAAACCATGAAGCGCAAAAACTATCTCTCGTGGGACGAGTATTTTATGGGCATTGCCCTGCTCTCTGCGGAGCGCAGCAAGGATGACCATACGCAGGTCGGCGCCTGCATTGTCAATCAGGAACACAAGATCGTTTCCGTTGGCTACAACGGCATGCCCACCGGCTGCAACGATGACGACATGCCGTGGGAACGGGAGGGCGAATTTTTGGACACCAAATATCCCTTTGTGTGTCACGCAGAACTCAACGCCATTCTCAACCGCAGCGCCGGAAGTTTGCAGGGATGCAGCCTTTATGTGACGCTTTTTCCCTGCAACGAGTGTGCAAAGGCCATCATTCAAAGCGGCATTCGGGAGATCATCTACTACGATGACAAGTATGCCGACTCCGATGCCACACGGGCATCCCGCCGGATGTTCCTGCTCACCGGTGTTACATGCCGGCCCTATCATCACACGGAACGGGAAATGACCATCAAACTATAAGAGCCCGTCTTCACAAGCGTATACAAGTGTCTTGTGAAGACAGGTTCTAAGAATCTTTCTTCACAAAGGTGCTCTTCCAGACTTCTGGGAGAGCACTTTTTTATGGGAAGTCTCCCATTTTTCTTCAATTCGATTTTTTTCAGTTTTTTTCAAAAATCCTTTGTCTTTTTCCTGAAAATATGATATAATAAGAAGAGCATATCTTCAGATATCTGATTTATCAAAGAAAGGACGAATCGCACTCATGCGTATCCGCTGTAAACCTTGGGCAAAGCCGGAATTGGAGGCGTGCCCGTTTTATATCACCGACCCGAAAACCTGCAAGGGACGATGGGAAATGCAGTTTCCCAAAAAGCAGCCGCTGCGACTGGAACTGGGATGCGGAAAGGGTGGCTTTATTGCACAGGAAGCTCCCGCCAACCCTGATTATAACTATGTCGCTATCGACATCAAAAACGAAATGCTGGTACTGGCAAAGCGAAAGCTGGAGGCAGCTTATGCGGAAAAAAATATTCCCATGGACAACATCCGCATTTGCATTGACAACATTATGTATCTCTCCGCCTGTTTCGCCGAGACCGATCGAATCGACCGGATCTACATCAACTTCTGCAATCCCTGGCCACGCGGCAAGCACAAGAAGCGCCGTCTGACACATCCTCGCCAGCTGGTACAGTACCGGCAGATTCTGGACGGCGAAATCTGGTTCAAGACGGACGATGCCGGATTGTTCGAGGACTCCCTGCAATATTTCCCGCAGGCTGGATTCCGCATTCGCACCATGACACATGATCTGCACAAGGAACCGGCGCTGTGTTATTTTGAAACCGAGCATGAAAAGATGTTCACGGAGATGGGAAAACCCATCCATTTTCTAATTGCAGAGCCAGACCCTGACGTTCCTGCGGAGGCACTGCAGGAATGGATGAATACTTACGAAAGGAATGGCTGATATGGATTTTTCAATGAAAAACAGCAAGTTCGTCAACAAATATTTTTCAGAGCTGATGGATCGCAGCAATGCAGCACCAATGGAAATCATTGCGGACGGAACTCAGGCAAACGAAAATCCGGCTGCATGCTACCGGGGATTCGGCTGCGTCAGCGCCAACAATTCCTCCCGACTGCTCCTGGACTACAAGGCAGAGCATCCGCAGGCATACGAGGAGATCATGCGCCTGCTGTTCCAGAAAAATTATGGTGCCTGCCTGACGCACATCAAGCTTGAACTAGGTGCCGATATCAACTCTTCTTCCGGCACAGAGCCAGCTACCAAGCGTTCTGCCAATGAGCCTGCCGACGTCACACGCGGCGCAGGGTTTCAGTTTGCCGCCGATGCCAAGGCAATCAATCCGGATATCACAGTGGATTTCCTGCGCTGGGGCGAACCGGGCTGGGTCACACACGCATTTACCATCAGTCAGGAAAACGGGCTGAGCGCCCGCTATCGCTGGTACAAGGAGACGCTGGATGCTGCCTACGCTGTCTACGGACTGAAGTTCGATTACATCAGCGCAGACCAGAACGAAACGGATACACCAGATGAGGCGTGGATTCTCTACCTGCGCTATCGGCTGGATCACGAAACCAATGCGCCCTATGATTACAGCAAGATCAAGATCATCGCTTCGGATGAGGTAGGTTCCCGCAACATCGCAGAGCAGATGGTAGACAACAGCGTTCTCCGCAATGCCGTGGATGTCATCGGCTTACACTATACCACCTTCGGCGATTCCTACACCAACCTGCTCAACGAGGCATACGGCAAGGAGATCTGGTACAGCGAGGGCATTGCGCCGTGCAATGTGCCGGAGCTGACCGTACAGGCCGACCAGTCTGGACTGATTGGCAGAAACGGCCCCATCGATGTGGCAAACCGAATCATCAACAGCTACTATAACGGCAAAATGACCATGTACGAGTTCCAGCCGGCAGTCGCCTCTTATTATAACGGCTCCTGCTATTCCCCGAAGCAGCTGATTCGTGCATGGGAACCGTGGTCAGGGCATTATGTGCTGGACATCGGCTTCTGGATGGCAATGCATTTCAGCCGGTTTTCGCAGAAAGGCTGGATGTTCATCAACGGCGCCTGCTACGGCGACGGCGAGGAAGACCACGCCATCACCAACACAACCCACAATTTCATGACACTCACCGCTCCCGACCGCAGCGAGCTCTCCATGTTCTTCACCAACGAGAGTGAGGAGCCCCGTATTTACAATGTACAGATCAAGGACATGGCATTTCAGGATGTTGCGCTCTCCACAGTTATCACTAGAGGTCCGTCCGGACGGCAGTCCTATGATGCCAACTGGTTCCAGCGTGGAAAAACCATTCGATGCAGTAAGAACAAGCACGGCATCTTCACTGTCAAAGTTCCGCCGCAGTCCATTATGACAGTAACCACGCTGGACACCAGCTGGGTCAACGGTGTCAATACCTTTTCCGGCATCCAGCCGCCGTCTTCAGCACGGCTCACACTCCCCTACCGGGACAGACTGGAATACACCAAGGAGGAAATCTGCGTCCGTGGCTGCGCACCTCGCTATATGACTGATCAGGGCGGTGCGTTCGAGCTGATCGAGACCGCAGAGGACGGCTATGTCATCTGTCAGAGAATCTCCCGGCAAATTCTCCCCACCAACTGGCGTTTCCGCGGGACACCGCTGCCGCTGACCTCTTTCGGCGATGACAAGTGGCACAGCTACAGCGCCGAGGTCGATGTCCGTCTGGCAAATCTGGATGAGAACAACTTCGCCGGCATTGGCGTTCGGTACAATTCCGCCGTCACTTGTGAGTTCTCCTCCATGTGCGGCTATACCGGCAGACTCTACGGCGACGGCAGCTGGAAGCTGATGGACATGGAAAATGTTGCTGCAGAGGGCATTCTCTCCCAAGTCAATCCCAAGGAATGGAATCATCTCAAGCTAATCGTGCTGGGCAACTCCATTTTCTTTTTCATCAACGGAAACTTCCTCACCAAGTACACCCCGCAGTGCATGATCAACAGCGGTCGTGTCAGCCTCTGCAGCGACTATTCGTGGAACATGTTCCGCAACATTGCAGTGGAGCCTGTCCGGCTTCAGCCGCTCTATGTGCGACGTATCGACTGCTTCGGCGACAACATCCTCTACAACGAAAACTGGGAAATTCACGCCATGGAGAGCTACATGTTCTACAACCGCACTTCCATGGAGGCAAAGGCTGGCGCTGAATTTTCCTGCACCTTCGAGGGAACAGGAATCTCTATCATCGGTACCGCTAAAAACGCAGAGTTTACCGTTCTGATCGACGGTCACACCATCTATGAAAATTTCTTTGTTCCGAGCAGTCTGCCACGTCAAGCGTGCCTGATTCTCGACCAGCTGCCGGAGGGTGTTCACAGCATGCGTGTCTTCCTCAACCACGGCGAATTCCGACTGGATGTGCTGGAGATTCCGGAGCCTTACTCCCGCATGACCGATACGCTGATGATTCCCAAAGAAGTTCGTGCGGAAATGACAGAGGAACAGCAGCAGGAACAGTATCGCCGCCGCTTTGTCGCAGATACCATGGACGCTGAGGCAATGCTCTGGCACATGGAACATCCTTTCACCCAGCCGCCGGAACCGGAAGAAACAGAATTCCCCGCAGAACAGCCGGCTGCACCAGAATCGGAGCACAGCGATGCAGAGTCAACGGAGAATCCGGTAACAGCAGAATCGGAAGCGACAGAATCCGCAGCAGAAACCGAGGCTGCCCTCAGTGACAGCGAGCCGGCATCTGTTCCGGAAGAGCCTGCTGCACCCACCGCAACTGAAGAATCTACCGCAGATGCTGACGATTCTGCTGGACTCCCGGAAGTCTGAGCCGCTCTATCAGCAGATCTGCCGTGCCATTCGTAGAGAAATCGCACAGGGACGGCTTCAGCCCAATGAGAAGCTGCCCTCCCGCCGTGCACTTTCCGCACATTTGCAGACCAGCTTAATGACTGTGCAGACTGCCTACGAGCAGCTGACAGCAGAGGGCTATCTCTACGCACGGCCACGTGCCGGCTATTTTGTCGATCCGGATGCACATCTGCTATTTCAAGAGCCGGATCCGCTTTTGCTCACATCGCCGATTCAGCCGGAGCCTGTCCCGCCAAAAGATCAGATTAATTTTTCCACCAGCGGTGTGGATCTGGAACAGTTTCCCTTTGCCACGTGGGCAAAGCTGTCCCGACAGGTGCTCTCTACCAAGCAGGAAACACTGCTTCACGCAACGCCTGCCATGGGATTGTATCCGCTTCGTAGGGCAATTTCTGCCCATTTGCGGGAGTTTCGGGGAATTCATGCAGCTCCGGAACAGATTCTGGTGGGCGCCGGAACGGAATATCTGTTGGGGATTCTTGTCCAGCTGCTGGGGGCTTCCAGACGATACGCTGTGGAAGAGCCGGGTTATCCCAAGGGAAAGCACATCCTGCGCAGCAATGGTGCTTCTGTCATCGGAATTCCCATGGATCAAAGCGGATTGAAAATACAAGCATTGCGTCAGTCCGGTGCAACCATTGCCCACGTTACGCCGTCTCACCAGTTTCCGACGGGCATCATTATGCCGGTGCGCAGACGGGCAGAACTGCTGGAATGGGCTGCGGAACAGCCGGAGCGATATCTCATCGAGGACGACTACGACAGCGAACTGCGGTTTCAAGGGAAACCTCTTCCGGCGATGTACAGTCTGGACAACGGCGGACATGTCATCTATATGAATACCTTTGCACGCACTCTTGCGCCCTCACTGCGAATCGGCTATGTGGTGCTGCCCCCGCTGCTGGCGAAACGGTTTGAACAGGACTTCTCGTTCTATTCCTCCACTGTGCCAAGCTTTGAACAGTACACACTGGTGCGCTTTTTACAGGAAGGGTACTTTGAACGCCACCTCAACCGCATGAAAAAGACCTATCATCAGCGGCAGGATCTCCTGATCTCTGCGCTGCGCTCCCATCCCATGAGCAAGCACATCCGTGTCTGCGGCGAAGCTGCCGGACTGCATCTGCTGTTGGAAGTCCGCCTGCCCTGCACCGAACAGGAGCTGGTACAAGCGGCACAGGAGGCGCACATTACCGTGCATGGACTCTCCGCCTACTACGAGACGGGCGGACGTGCTGCTGCGCCGCCGCAAGTGGTGTTGGGATACGCCTGCCTTTCGCCAAAGGAAATTTTAGAAGGTACCAAGCGCCTGCTGGACGCATGGAAACAATTTTTACCATGAGAGATAAAAAACGGGCACGGAAGCTGTATCGCCTCCGTGCCCGTTTTGATTCAGCGCTTTGTCAGACGCTTAGCATCCGCAGCCGCAGCCGCCGTTGTTGCCACAGCCGCCACCGTTACCGCAGCAGCAGAACAAAATCACCAGCAGAATGATAATCCAGCAGCATCCACCATTATTCTCGAAACACATAATCTTCAGTCTCCTTTGTGTCAAATTTTTTTGAAACAAACTGTTTTTTGTCTGTTTCATAGTACATTGTATGCCACAAACGAAATTGTGTGACTCCTTCGACAAATATTTCAGGAAAGTTATGGCATACTGAAAGCATACGATTTTTTCACAGACGGCAATGCCGGAGAAAGGAACTGGAGCATATGCGATACACAGAGGGATTCACTGGAAAAGCGATCCTTGCCATGAAAGAAGCAATTCATGCCGCAGAAGAACTGGGGCATACGTACATCGGAAGCGAGCATCTTCTACTGGGACTGATGGAGGAGGGCGGCAACGCTGCGGCAAGCGCACTGGCAGCGCAGCAGCTGGATGCGGACAAACTGCGCCACGCCGTTATTGATCTGGTGGGGCGTGGTATTCCGGCGGAGGTGCGGGAGGACTGTCTGACCCCCTCGCTGGTTTCCATTCTGGAGGATGCCAAGGAACGGGCACGGGATGCCGGAAAGGCACTGGCGGGAACGGAGCATCTGCTGTTGGCAATCATCCACGCCCCCTGCTGCAGTGCAGTTGCCATTCTGAAAAAACTGGGCATCAGCCTGAACCAGCTCTGTACGCTCTGTACCTGCGACAGTACCTACGGCGTGCGCATGGAGCGCCGGCACATTGACACTGTCTCCCGAAAATCCTGCCCCACTCTGTTTCAGTATGGCAGGCTGATGACTGATCCGGCGCACCCCTACCGCTATGACCCGCTGGTGGGACGTGGAAAGGAGGTGCAGCAGATTATCCGCATCCTCTCCCGCCGCACCAAAAACAACCCCTGTCTGATCGGCGAAGCCGGCGTGGGAAAGACCGCCATTGTGGAGGGCATCGCCCAGAAAATTTTACAGGGCAATGTGCCGGAGGCCATGCAGAATATGCAGCTGTTTGCGCTGGATCTGCCGGCGTTACTCTCCGGCGCAAAATATCGGGGCGATTTTGAGGAACGCCTGAAAAACTGCCTGACAGAGGCAGCCGAAAACGGGAACATCATTCTGTTTATCGACGAGCTGCACACCATTGTGGGGGCCGGCGCTGCGGAGGGTGCCATTGATGCTGCCAACATGCTCAAGCCACAGCTGGCACGTGGCGAGATTCGGCTGATCGGTGCCACCACGCCCAGCGAATTCCGTGCCACCATCGGCAAGGACAGCGCACTGGAACGCCGCTTTCAGCCGGTGCAGATCACCGAGCCGAATGAAAAGCTCTGCTATGCCATGCTGCAGGGGCTGCGGAAAACCTATGCGGAATTTCACCGTGTCGAGATTGCAGACGATGTGCTGCGTGCTGCCATTCAGTACGCCGACCGCTACTTGCACGACCGTTTTCTGCCGGACAAGGCCATCGACCTGCTGGACGAAGCGTGTTCCCGTGCCCGCATTCGATGGGAACAGGAGCCGCAGGATGAAAACGCATCCGCCGCAGTGACAGAGGAGGACATCGCCGCTGTGGTCGCTGTCCGAACCGGCATCCCCACGGAAAAAATCACAGAAGCGCAGCGGCAAAAGCTGCTCACGCTCACCGACACACTCAAGCAAAAAATCGTCGGGCACGATACGATCATCGACCAGCTCTCCGTGGCGCTGTTTCGCTCTTGTACCGGATTGCAGGATCTCTCCCGCCCCATCGGCACGTTTCTCTTTGCCGGTCCTACCGGTGTGGGAAAAACTGCGCTGGCGAGCGCATTGGCGGAGCATCTCTTCGACGACAAGGACAGCCTGATTCGCATCGACATGTCGGAATTTATGGAAAAGCACGCCGTATCCAAGCTGATCGGCGCACCTCCCGGATACGTGGGATTCGAGGAGGGCGGAATGCTCTGCGAGCGTGTCCGCAAGCGCCCTTATTGTGTCATTCTGCTGGACGAGATCGAAAAGGCGCATCCGGACGTCTGCAATATTTTATTACAGATCATGGAGGATGGTGCATTGACGGATTCCAGCGGCAGAAAAACCAGCTTTCGTCATGCACTGCTCATTCTCACCTCCAACATCGGCGGAGAAACCATCCGCACCGGAGAGCATCTGGGCTTCACTGCAGAGCGTGACGGCGCATCACTCCAGCAGGCACAGGATGCACTCAAGCGCCACTTTTCTCCAGAGTTTCTGGGACGGCTGGACGGTGTCTTCTGGTTTCATCCGCTCCAGCAGAACAGTTTGGAACAAATCGCACAGCAGATGCTCACCGGACTGCAAAAGCGTCTGGAGCGAATCGAAATTGCCATGGAGTTCACGCCGGAGGCGGTGCAGCTGCTGGCAAATGCGCCCAAAACCACGCAGTACGGCGCACGCCCCATGAAGCACTACCTGACGCAAAAGGTGGAGAATGCGCTGGCAAACCGTATGCTGCACGAGGAGATTCACGCCGGAGATGCCATTCGCCTGACCGCTGCGGAAAATCAGTTCGTCGTACTGGACTGCGTTGGGACGCATTCCAATTCATAAACATCTGTTAGCGAATCCTTTCTGATCGCACATTCTTCTTCTCAACACAACAAAAAGGACAGCCGCAAATTCTTACAGCTGTCCTTTTCTATTGTATATGCAGTTTTAGAGCTTGTATTCATAGGAAATATATGCGGATTTTCGAGCAAATTTTTTTGCAGACAAGGCAAAAATTTGCAGGCATACTTTCGTATGGCAAGAATTTTTCACGCAGTATGCAACAAAATTTGCCGAAAAGACGTAGATAGACGCCTATGAACACGAGCTCTTATTCCGCCGAAATTACTGCTTGGGGAATACGACCTTACGATAAGTATCAAACTTCATCCACTTTGCAAAGAATGCGGTCTGATCCTGTTCTTTGGTCTGAGCATATTCCGAGAGAAATGCCTTTGTCTCATCGGCAGAGTGCACCAGCACCTCGAAGCCACGGCCATTGATAATCGGAACGGCATCATATGTGTATTCTTCTGCCGGCAGGATCGCAGTGATTTTCTTGTCCCGAATCTTCACAGCCACACCGTCACGGAGCACGATGCAGTCGAAGCTATCCGGATAATGATAGCTGTCGCCAACAGTGGGAATCTCATCGCCAACGGTATACGTACGGCTGGCAGGACGATACTTCAGAACGTTCAGGCTGCCTGTGTCATAGTAGAATTCCTCGAAGATGTCTCCTCTTGCCTTCAGATCGCCATACTGGAAGGAGTTGCGGTCTGCTGCATTGCTGACCTTTTCGCTGACAGCATCCACAACACCGCACGCAGAGGTCATGTTGGTAACACGGTCGATCAGAATCAGCTCGCCCAGCACCTTGTGATTGGCGAACAGATCTGCCACAATTCCCTCGGTCAGCAGAATCTCGCACACTGCAATGCCGTTCTTCTCCAGCGTATCCGTTTCCTGATGTGCACCGGTGTTGACATCAATGGCGTAGTCCACCTTGGTCAGAATACCCGGAATCAGCTTGGTTCCCAGCTTTACCAGATAGTCCTTGCCGATGCAGAGCGGCTCGTCATCCATCCACAGCAGAGAAACGGTCAGCTTCTTATAGACTGCCACAGCTGCATCCTTCACAAAGACGCAGCCACGGGAAACGTCCACTTCCTTATCCAGCGAGATGGTAACCGGCTGTCCCGCAAATGCCTCATCCACAGACTTGTCTGTCATGAGAATGCCCTTAACAGTAGCGGTTTCATTGCTGGGCAGTGTGGTGATGGCATCGCCCACACGGACGCTGCCGGCTTCGATCTGTCCCTGGAATCCACGGAATGTGTGGTCCGGACGGCATACTCGCTGTACCGGCATGTAGAAGCCCTTTTCGTGGCTGTCAGAGTGAATGTCCACGTTTTCCAGATATTCCAGAAGCGGCACACCGTCATACCACGGAATGTTCTCTGATTTTTTGGTGACATTGTCACCCTCTGTTGCAGATAGCGGGATGATGTAAATGTTTTCCAGATCCAGTTCCTTGCGCAGCTCCGCAATCTGTGCTTCGATCTCACGAAAACGTGCTTCGCTGTAGCCCACCAGATCCATCTTATTTACTGCAAAGACGAAATAGCGGATGCCCATGAGTTTGCAGATTCGTGCATGCCGTCTGGTCTGTACCAAAACGCCCTGAGATGCATCCACCAGAATGACTGCCAAATCCGCAAAGGATGCGCCGACTGCCATGTTTCTGGTATACTCCTCGTGACCCGGGGTATCTGCCACGATAAAGCTGCGGTTATCCGTGGTGAAGTAGCGGTATGCCACATCAATGGTGATGCCCTGTTCCCGCTCTGCCATCAGACCGTCCAGCAGCAGCGAATAGTCAATGGCACCGCTGCGGCTGCCCACCTTACTATCCAGTTCCAGTGTTTTTTCCTGATCTGCATACAGCAGCTTTGCGTCATAGAGAATGTGTCCGATCAACGTGGACTTGCCGTCGTCAACGCTGCCGCATGTGATAAATTTCAATAAGCCCTTCATTAGAAGTATCCCTCCCGCTTTCTACGTTCCATGCTGCCGGCTGCCTCGTTATCAATGACTCTGGAGGTACGCTCCGACGAAACAGAACTCAGCGTTTCGTCAATGATCTCATCCAGTGTGGTTGCAGTCGACTCAATACCGCCGGTCAGCGGGTAGCAGCCCAACGTCCGGAAACGAATGGACTTATACTCCGGCTTTTCTCCCGGCAGCAACGGCAGACGGTCATCATCTACCATGATAATGTTGCCATCCCGATAGACAACCGGACGCTCTGCTGCAAAGTACAGCGGTACGATATCAATATTTTCCCGCTGGATGTACTGCCAGATGTCCTTTTCTGTCCAGTTAGAAATGGGGAAAACTCGGATGCTCTCGCCCTTTTTGATGCGGGTGTTATACAGCTTCCACATTTCTGGACGCTGGTTCTTCGGATCCCACGCCTGTGCCTCATTTCGGAACGAGAAGATACGCTCCTTGGCACGGGACTTCTCCTCGTCACGTCTGCCGCCGCCAAACGCTGCGGTGAAGCCGTACTTGGTCAGTGCCTGCTTCAGCGCCTGTGTCTTCATGATGTCCGTGTAAGCTGCGCCGTGGTCGAATGGGTTGATGCCCTGCTTAACGCCCTCTTCGTTGGTGTAGACCAGCATCTCGATGCCGAGCTTCTTTGCGGTCTCATCCCGAAAACGGATCATATCCTTAAACTTCCATGTTGTATCAATGTGCAAGAACGGGAACGGCGGCTTTTCCGGATAAAATGCCTTCATGGCAAGGTGCAGCATGACAGAGCTGTCCTTTCCGATGGAGTACAGCATAACCGGCTTTTCGCACTCTGCCGCAACCTCTCGGATGATGTAGATTGCCTCAGCTTCCAGTTCGTCAAGATGTGACAATTCCTGCATATCATTTCCTCCTTGAAATGCTCTGTTTCAAAGCATTAGTAGTGATTCGATTCCTTGGTATTGATGCGGATCTCGGAGACATCGCCCTTGGGGTGTTCCACAATCCAGCGCAACACATCGCCCTCTTTTTCGGTGTGTACCAGACTTCCCATACCGCCCATATCTGCACCCAGATAAAAACGGATGGCGTGCACGGGACACTCCTTCAAACAGGAGGTGCATCCCCAGCAGTCCTTGGGGTATTTGATAAACGCCTTGCCAGTTTCATTCTGGTGAATCAGGCTGCCGGGACAGATCATGCGGCATTTTCCGCATCCAATACACTGCTTCTGATCAATGGCAATGCTCATAGTTCCGTCCCTCCTCTACCAATTCCCGAAAAACGATTTCCAGCTTTCCGTCCCGCATCCGGGAATTGACATATCTGCGCCAATGGAGATCATCCTTTTCCGGATGATCCAGATTCTCTGCGAAGCTGTGCCAGCGTGTTTCTTTTCTCGCTTTCAAATGGGCGATGACACTGCGGCAAACCACAAGGCGTTCCCGAAGCTCGTAGATGTACATCAGCTCCTGATAATCTGCGGCGTGGAGCTGGTCGGACAATTCCATCAGCCGCACGATCTTTTCATCAGCGATGTCCAGTTCCTTTTCGTGGAACCGGTAGTTGGTGCCAATGCCGCCTGCATAGGTGTCCATCACCGTCTGCATGGCATCCTCCAGCTGCTCCGTATCGAACAGTCCGCCGTTATCTTTCAGGAAATGCTCTACCTCGGCGATATGTGCCTGTACAGCTTCTGTATCCGGTGCCGTGGGAGTGTGATTCTGCAAAAATTCCAGCACAGATTCTGCGGCGATCTCGCTCTCTGCCAGTGCACCGGTCACGTACTTCTGCGGGCATCCGCCGGCGACATCGCCGGCAGCAAACAAGCCTGTAATGGTCGTGGCACGCTTGGTGTCCACCCAATAACCGCTTGCGGTATGTCCGCCTACAATATAGGGTTCTGTTCCCTCGATTTCCACATTCTGCTGAGAGGGCCTTTTACCGCTCTCGATCCATTTCAGTGTCTGAGAGGGCGCCATATTCAGATACGCTTTCATCAGGGAGTCGTCCTGTTCCGGTGTAATTCCCTCTGTGCGGAGGTAACACGGCCCTCTGCCCGCCAGATTCTCGCTGACGGTTCCGTAAACACGTTCCGAGGTGGTCAGACCGTACTTGGTTTCATAGACCTCCCCCAGAGAGTTCACCTGCTTTGCGCCGACACCCTGTGCCAGCGTACCCGTGGGAGCGATGGTATCTTTGCAGCGCAGTGCAATGAAGCGCATTTCAAAGGTGGTCATCTCCGCACCGGCACGAATGCCCATGGCATAACCTGCACCCGTATTGAACGGCGGATACCACATCTTATGCCGGGAGAAACCGGGATGATTGGGCTTATAGAGTCCGGCTGCACCGCCTGTGGCGATAATCACAGCGTTTGCCTCAATGAGATACACAGTATCATCGTTAATGCCAAATCCAAACGCACCCTGAATCCGATTGTTTTTCACAAAAAAGTCTGTGATATTGACATGGTTTTTAATCGTCACCTGCGGCAGCACTTCCACCGCTTTTGCCAGAATTGGCTTCATGTTTTCGCCGTTGATCTTCAGGTTGCGGTTGCCACGTGCCACGTACTTGCCGTTCTCGTCCTTGAGGATGACCAAGCCAAGCTGTTCCATGTGCGCCGTCACCTTGTTCAGGCGCTCCGACATGGTAAGCAGCAGATCGCCACGCACAATGCCGTCGGCATCCTTACGGGCATAGTCCACGTAATCCTGCGGTTTTCTGCCCTCTGTGATATAGGCGTTCAGTGCATTGACACCGGCTGCCAGACAGCCGCTTCGCTTGATGTGCGCCTTTTCACAGATCAGCACCTTGGCATCGGACTTTTCCGCAATGGTTAGTGCGGCATAGCATCCGGCCGTTCCGCCGCCGATGATCAGCACATCGGTTTTGCAGCGTTCTATTTTCATCTCATCACCATCCTCCCCTGTCAATGCAGAAGATATTTTTCCGCAGATGCCACACAATTGGCGCCATCTGCTGCCGCTGTGACAACCTGCCGCAGCAGTTTTGTCCGAACATCTCCGGCAGCAAAAAGTCCAGACACAGAAGTCACACCATCTTCGCCGGCAACGACATAGCCACTGGCATCCAGCGCTGCGATTCCACGCAGAAGTTCCGTATTGGGAACGCTGCCGATTGCCACAAACACACCGTCCAGCTGCAAATCCTCCGGCTTGTCGTTATGCAAAAGTTTCAGCGCTTCCACATGCTTCTCCCCCACGATCTCAGTGGGAACCGCACACAGGACGGGCACAATATTTCCCGTCTGCGCCACCTGCTTTTGCAGCGAGGCATTGGCACGGAATGCATCTCTGCGATGCACCAGATAGACCTGCTTCGCCATTCGGGAGAGGTACAGCGCATCCTCCAGCGCCGTATCTCCGCCGCCAACCACTGCCACGGTCTTGTTCTGATAAAACGCACCGTCACAGGTCGCACAGTAGGAGACTCCAAGGAGCTGACTCCCCGGAATTTCCAAACGGCGGTAGGAAGTTCCGGCGGCGTAGATCACGCTTTTTCCCATGACGCTCGTCCCATCTTTCATGAAAACGGTAAAAATGCCGTCGGTTTTGGTCAGCGCTGCCACCTCGTTTTCAGAGAACGAAGCACCCAGTTCTTCCGCATGTTCCCGAAACTTCTCGCCCAGCTCATAGCCGCCGATGCGGGGCAGTCCGGGGTAGTTGTCCACCTGCTCTGTGACAGCAATCTGTCCCGAACCCATTGCGTCTTTTTCCAAAACCAGCGCATCCAAAC
>NZ_FR898090.1:0-1164 GCF_000437175.1 Ruminococcus sp. CAG:330
TCCGCAGCCACTGCCGGCAGCACCAGACCGGCGGACATATAGTTCCGCTGGAGCGCCGGCAGCATGTCGATGAGATCTTCCCATGTCTCCGGCGCACTGGTGAAGCCCAGCTCGCTGAGCACGTCCTTGCGGTAGAACATCATCGCCCAGCTGCGGGTGAGGGGCAGACCGTAGGTGCCGCCCTCGTACTGGTAGGGCACCATGGCTGTGCGCTGGTACTGCTGGGTGATCTCCTCATAGCCGTCCATGGCAGACACGTCTGCCAGCAGTCCGCGGGCTGCCAGATTGACGGGAAATTCGCCGCCGAGGAACAGGGCAACGTCCGGTCCCTTGTCCGCCAGCGTCGCCTCGACAACGCCGCCGACAACCAGATTGACGGAGACGGGAATGTCATACTGCTGCTGGAACTCCGATTCCACCAGATCCTTGACGGCCTGTGCCTGATCCCGTCCCAGCGATACCCATACTTCAATGGCATCATCGCCGGTGGTGGCGGACAGGGAGCTGTAGTCCTCATCCCAGGAGGCGGTGAAGCGCTGGAAGCTATAGGAGAGGGACTTCCAGAAGCCCGCCTTGACGGAGGGGAAATCCTCGTCCGGCGAAGCCAGTTCCAGATAGTCCACTTCCAGCGGCTGGTCACGGTAGTCCCGCATCCACGAGGACAGGGATGTGATATCGTCCTTGATCTGGGAGAGGTAGTTGGGGATCTTCAGCGGCTCGTCCGCACACTTCTCCAGAATGATGCGCATCTGTTCCAGAGAGGATGCCTCTGTGCCCTTGGAGTTTGCCAGGGATTCGATGTGTCCCTGAATCTCCTCCAGTTCGCCGGAGATGCGCCGGAACTCGCCCACCAGTTCCGGAATCTTCTCGTGGACATAGTAGTCGGTGTACTTGTCCGGCTCCGGACCGGTGATCATGACGATCTTCCGGTAACAGGTGTTCAGATCCAGCACGATGGCATCCAGCTGGCGCATGGAGTCGCCGATCTCGCCGGGAATCGCCTCCATGGTGATGGTGTGGTCTTCGCCGGCGGTGAGGTAGACATACACTGCCTCGCCGTCTGCGTTCTCCACAGCGGTCATCCGGAAGTCCGTGTCATAGTAGAACTTCACCTGATCGAATTCCTCGCTGGGAACGCTGCCGTCAATGGAGATGCGGCGGTTG
>NZ_FR898090.1:1195-7133 GCF_000437175.1 Ruminococcus sp. CAG:330
CCGCCTGCCGTGCCTTGATGCCCAGTTGATACCAGCCGTCGCCGGGGAGGGTGTTTGCCGCAACCTTCCATGTGATGGTCTGAAGCGCCTTGTCCCAGTTTCCGCTGCCGATGGTATTATACAGCATGTGCTTGGGGTCGGAGGGGGAGATGGAACTGGAGGAATTGTCGTAGGTGGGATAGAGGACGGAGTCCGACTTATAGACGGCATCCTCGCCCTCGATGCGCACCACGCCGGACGGGGTGGCATCCTTCGAAACTGCCGCATCCACGCCGGCAGCATAGGTATCGTAATCGCTCACTTCCTCCGGCTGGGCAAAGCGCAGGGTGTCCAGCGCAAAGTACGCCTTGGAGGAGGAGAGGGTGATCTCATGGGTACCCTTTTCCAGATAGAACTGGAGGGGTTCGTTGAACAGTCCGTCGGAATCGCCGATCCAGCCGGTGCGCCACATCTCGGTCTGCACCTGTGCGGGGCGCACCTGATTGCCGGCGCTGTCGGTCTTGATGTCCTCCTTGTTCCGGTAGATCTTGTTCAGGGTCATACGGGAGGCGGTGTCATAGGGGACTTCGCCGTCCACCGCCAGAGAAAGGGAGATCTCCGAGGTGTTGGAGACGATGGGGCAGTAGGTCGCCTCGATGGAGTAGAGTCCGGTTTCCGGAACCTCCACGGTATAGGTAAACGCACCCTCTGCGCTGTCCCAGATCAGGACGTTGTCCCGCACGCTGTTGTCCTCCGTGCCGGTATACGAGCCGACCTCGAAGGTATCGCAGTCCGCCTGCGTATAATCCGCTCCGTTCAGGACAAACTCCGCATCGGGGTGCGCCGCATCTGCATAGGTGTCGTAATAATCGCTGTACGTGTCCTGCTCCTCGTAGTACAGGCTTCCGCCGGTGTCTGCGGATTCCTCAGCCGCAGGAGCAGCGGCAGTGCCGGATGCCGGTTCTGCGGCGGCAGGCAGCGGCAGAATGGTGCCGGACAGGAGCACCGCCAGCAAGATCGCACCGATTTTCTTGTGCCATTTCACATTTGCCAAAGTTCTTCCACCCTTCTTTCTGCTCCGGCACGTGCCGGAAGCATGATATTTCGTCATTCTTCTGTGCGCCGGAGTTTTCCACAGGGACATATTGCAAATTATACAGAAAATAAGCGCAGCAGTTCACGTTTATTATAGCAATTTCTGGTATATTTGTCAAGTTTGTGAAAACATGGCCCGATTTTGCGAAAATCTTGTGAAAACCGATGGAACTTGTGAAATTGTGTTGTTGTTTTGCGGACTGGAAACGTATCTGCGCTTTTTCCAAAAAAAGCACAAAATGTTTTCAAGTCTGCACGCAAAAAAGCACGGATTGACAGTGTGAAAATTGCCAATCCGTGCTCGAATTTCATATTGCGTTCTGAGAGCTCGTGTTCATAGGCATCTATCTACGTCTTTTCGGCAAATTTTGTTGCATACTGCGTTAAAAATTCTTGCCATACGAAAGTATGCCCGCAAATTTTTGCCTTGTCTGCAAAAAAATTTGCTCGAAAATCCGCATCTATTTCCTACGAACACAAGCTCTGAAAGGCGGGAATTCGGTGATTAATACGCCTTGCCCCAGTATACCATGCACTTTGCGGGCTTTCCGCAGCAGATGCAGGTATCTGCCAGATGTTCCTGCTGCTTCGGGATGCAGCGGGAGCCGACACCGGTCAGTTCCTTGATCTTGTCCTCGCACGCCTCATCGCCGCACCACATTGCCTTGACGAAGCCGTCGCCCTTTTCCTCCAGCGTCCTGGTGATCTCGTCCAGCGTCCGGCAGGCGTAGGTGTGCTTCTCCCGGTTTTCCAGTGCCTTTTCGTACATCTTATCGTGTACTTCCTGAAGCAGCTGCTGAATGGTATCTGCCAGCGTATCGCCCAGGGCAGCGGTGCGCTTTTCGCCGCCCACACGGGGTGCCAGCACGCACTGGCCGTTTTCGATATCTCTCGGGCCGATCTCCAGACGAACCGGAACGCCCTTCATCTCGTACTGGGCGAACTTCCAGCCCGGCGAATTGTCGCTGTCGTCCAGCTGGACACGGAGTCCGGCAGCCTTCAGCTGGTCTGCCACTTCCTGTGCCTTTTCCAGCACGCCAGCCTTGTGCATTGCCACCGGAACGACTACTACCTGAACCGGTGCCACTGCCGGCGGCAGTACCAGACCGTTGTCGTCGCCGTGGGTCATGATGATGGCGCCAATGAGGCGGGTGGTCATGCCCCAGCTGGTCTGGTGCGGCGTGCGGCGTTGGTTGTCCTTGTCGGTGTACTCAATGCCGAATGCCTTGGCGAAGCCGTCGCCGAAGTAGTGGGAGGTGCCTGCCTGGAGCGCCTTGCCGTCGTGCATCAGCGCCTCGATGCAGTAGGTGGAGACAGCGCCGGCGAACTTGTCGCTCTCGGTCTTCTGTCCCTTGACCACCGGAATTGCCAGAGCGTCCTTGCAGAAGTCTGCGTAGACATCCAGCATGCGCTCGGTCTCCTCGATTGCCTCCTCGGCAGTGGCATGGATGGTGTGTCCCTCCTGCCACAGGAATTCCCGGGAGCGCAGGAACGGACGGGTGGTCTTTTCCCAGCGCACCACGCTGACCCACTGGTTATACAGCTTCGGCAGGTCACGGTAGCTGTGGACGATGTCGGCGTAGTGCTCGCAGAACAAGGTCTCCGAGGTGGGACGGACGCACAGGCGCTCCTCCAGCTTTTCGCTGCCGCCGTGGGTCACCCAGGCAACCTCCGGCGCAAAGCCCTCGACGTGATCCTTTTCCTTTTGCAGCAGACTTTCCGGAATGAACATGGGCATATTCACGTTCACGTGGCCGGTCGCCTTGAACATGCCGTCCAGAATGCGCTGAATGTTTTCCCAGATGGCGTAGCCATAGGGACGGATGACCATGCATCCTTTGACGCTGGTATAGGAAACCAGCTCTGCCTTTTTACAAATGTCGGTGTACCACTTGGCGAAATCCACGTCCATTGCGGTGATTTCTTCCACCATTTTCTGATTGTTTTTTGCCATGAAGAGCCTCCTCCAATGGGACGGCACGCAGCCGCCCATGATCCATAGTTTGACGTTTCCAGTATATCACATTTCCGGGGAAATGGCAAGGGGATGGGGTACAGAAATCATGAGAGCCTCCCCTGAAAGGGGAGGGGGACCGCCAATAGGCGGTGGAGAGGTCCTTTCGAAAAATCTTTTTATGATGTTTTCGGCATAAGTGGAGACCCCTCAGTCAGTGCTGCGCACTGCCAGCTCCCCTTTCAGGGGAGCCTTATCTGTTCCTACAGAACTGCACACATCCCGTTCCCGTTACGCTTCTTCTGTCTTGACCGTGCAGCCGAAGGATTCCAGGGTTTTCCTCGTGGCTTCGTCCAGATTCGGGCAGTTGACGAATGCGTCCGGTGCGATCTTCTCCATGCTGTCGGCGAATACCACGTGCTTCAGATGCTCGCAGCCGCAGAACGCCTGGCTTGCGATCTCCCGCACGCCCTCCGGCATGAGGTAAGCGCCCTCTTTCTTGCCCATGGGGTAGAAGACCAGCTCGGTCTGTTCCTTATTGAACAGCACGCCGTTCTTGGCGCTGTGCTCGTGGCTGTTCTCCGAAACCATCATATCCGTCAGCTCCCTGCAGGAGTGGAGCAGTTCCAGATTCAGAACCTTTCTCGGATACGGCACAATGGCACGGTGGAGATTATCGCAGCCGGCGAACACGCCTCTGCCGATCTCCTGCAAGCCGGACGGCACACGGGTGGAGATGAGTCCGGTACAGCTGCCGAACGCATTTTCGCCCACACGCTTCACGCTGTCCGGAATCTGTACCATGGTCAGGTTCACGCAGCCGGAGAACGCCTCGTCATCAATGACCTCCACGCTGTCCGGCAGCTGAAGGCTGGTCAGACCGATACAGCCGGCGAATGCGCTCTTGCCGATGTAGGTCACGCCGTCCGGAATCCGGATCATGGTCAGGCTGGAACAGCCGGCAAAGGCATAGCTGCCGATGCTCTGGAGCGAGTCGGGGAGCTGGACACCGGTCAGGCTAGTGCAGCCCCGGAAGCCGTGTCCCTCAAAGCCGTTGCCGCCGCCGATGGCAACCACGCCGGCAGGTACCACGTACTTGGACTTCTTCTTGCCTCTGGGATAGCGGATGAGGTTGGTCTTGTCGGCATTGAAGAGCACGCCCTCCTGGCTGCTGTAGGTCGCATTGGTCTTGACCACACGCAGAGCGCTCAGGTTCTTCTCCTCGTCAAACTCGCCGGCGGGAATCTCCTGTGTCTCCTCCGGAATCTCCAGCGCCACAGCGCCGGCACGCTTCTGGAGCATTTCCAGCATCTCGCTGGGGCAGGGATACGGCACGATGACAGTGCAGGTGCTATGGCAGCTGCGGAAGACATCCTCGCCGATCTGTTCCACGTGGGTGGACATGCGCACTTCCTTCAGGCTGCGGCAGCCCTCGAACACATTGCCGCCGAGATGGCGCACGCTGTCCGGAATCTGAATGGCGGTCAGAGAAGTGCAGTAGGAGAACGCTCTCCAGTCGATGCGCTCCAGTCCCTCCGGCAGAACGACTTCGTTCAGGCTGACACAGCCAAAGAAGGTGCCGCGGCGCAGACGGCAGATGCCGGACGGCACTTCCACACGGGTGATCTTCTTGCAATAGAAGAACGCACGCTCGCCGATGACAGTGATGCCGGCGGGCAGGTTCAGTTCCTCCAGATTCTCGCACTCCTCGAACGCCTGATCCTGAATCTCCTCCAGCGATGCCGGCAGTTCCAGACGGGTGAGGGCGTGGCAGCCGAAGAATGCGCTCTCGCCGATGACGGTCATGCCGTCCGGCAGCGCTGCTTCTGTCAGGGCTGCGCAGCCGGAGAACGTGTCATAAGACAGCTCGGTCACGCCGGACGGGATCTCGATGCCGGTCAGGGCAGTACAGCCGGCGAATGCCTTCGGTGCGATCTCGGAAACAGTGTCCGGCAGGAAGATGGCTTTCAGGGACGGGCAGCCGGCAAATGCGGATGTGCCGATCTTTTTCAGACCGTCAGACAGTGTCACCTGATTCAGTGCCTCGCAGGATTCGGCAAAGCCTGCGGGAAGCTCGGCTACGCCGGCGGGAACGGTGATGTGGCGCAGACGGCGGCAGCCCTGAAAGACATTCTTACCCAGTTCTGTCAGCTGCTCCGGCAGCTCAGCCTCTTCCAGACCGATGCAGCTGGCAAAGGCGCTTGCGCCGATCTTCGTCACATTGGGGGAGAGCACCAGCCGTTCCAGGTGGGTGCAGCCCTCAAAGGCACGGTCGGCAATGGCGGTCACGCTGTCCGGCAGGATGACCTGCGTCAGACCGGTGCAGCCCTTCCAGCAGCTCCAGGACACGACGGAAATTCCGGCGGGGAGCTTCACCTGTGTCAGACCGACGCAGCGGAAAAATGCCACGTTATCAATGGCGGTAAGGTGCTCCGGCAGGTTCACTTTGCGCAGGTTGGTGCAGCCGGCAAAGGTGCTCGCCTCGATTTTCGTCAGGTCGTCCGGCAGGGATACCTCCGTCAGGGAAGTACATCCCGAAAACGCCATTGCGCCAAGGAAAGTGACGCTCTGGGGGAGTGCCACACGGCGCAGGTTCTTGCAATTTTCAAAGGCGCTGTCCTCGATCTTCGTCAGCCCCTCCGGCAGTTCTACGGCGGTCAGCTGGCAGCCGGCAAACGCTTTCCTTCCAATGACTGTGACAGAAGCCGGCACCGAAACGCTGGTGACGCCCTCTTCTTCGATGTACTTTTTCAGGACACCGTTTTCCATGGTAAAGCTCATTGATATTCCTCCTATGAAATGTGATTTCTCCGTCAAAAATAAAAAGATGCAAGGAATGCGACCCATGCTCCGCACAGATCGCCTTCCGGAAAAACAATTTTAGAGCTTGTGTTCGTAGGAAATATATGC
>NZ_FR898091.1:0-500 GCF_000437175.1 Ruminococcus sp. CAG:330
ATTAAATGGCTATGAGTTGACTGATGCGGCTTTGAAAAATGTTTCACTGAAAGATTTGACCATTTCCGGTGCGACGTTTACCTGGGTTAATTGCATAGTCTTAAATGAATCGACCATCGAAGCAGATGGAGAGATTCGTTTGGGAACTCGGGAGTGGAATGGAACTATAAAGCTTTATGCAACCATCACGAAGGATGGCGATAAGCTGATTTTTAAAGACGCTGTTCCATATGATGGCACAAATGAAAATGGTGTTTTGGGACTTCATAATATCTCGATTTCCTACGAAACCGATGCAGCCACTGCCGGTACAGATGGCACAGCTAAGAACGGCGACACAGTTACCAACACAGTTTCTGACAACAAGGGAAACAGCAGTTCGAGTAGCATTGATGTGGGCAATCGTGACCAGATCACAAAGACCTTTGTGAAAGCTGAGGGCGGCGATGCGTTCTATAACGCAGACGATCCCTCGAAGAATAACCAAACGCTGCATTGGA
>NZ_FR898091.1:563-703 GCF_000437175.1 Ruminococcus sp. CAG:330
TTGGTTGACGTAATGACCGCAGAGGGAACGGGCGCATTCCACTATTTCACGATCGGCACCAATTCCATTTCTGTGAAAGCCAAGACGGAAAGCGGCGAGTATGAGCAGCTGACACTTGGAACAGATTATGCGATCACGTA
>NZ_FR898091.1:769-4727 GCF_000437175.1 Ruminococcus sp. CAG:330
TACTTTTACCAAGACAGTGGATGACAAGGCGTACCGATTTGCCGAGATCGAATATTCGACAATGGCAGATGTTTCCGGTGTGAAGATGGACGGGAAGACAGCGGTTAGCTCCAAGTTTTCCAATACCGCTTCTTTCGGAACGCTGAACCCCAGTACTCCTTCTTACGATTTGATCGAAAAGAGCAAGGATACTGTGGAGAAACAGACGCTTACAGTAAATAAGACATATTCTGATGGAAATACAGACAAGAAGCCAAGCGTTACGTTCCAATTGCAGCGCAAAAAGCAGGGGACGAATGCAACGGACTGGGCACAGATCTATCTGGTAGACGGCGAGTGGACAGAGGTTACAGCGGACGAAAGCAACCCTTATACCTTTACGCTGGACAGCAGTAACGGCTGGAAACAGACCTTTTCCGATTTGCCGAAAGATACCCTTGCCCATGACGGCGACTATCTTTATCGGGTCGTTGAAACGCCGGTGGATGGGTATACGGTTTCGTATTCGGATTCTCAAAATGGCGTGGAAAGCGGCAGCATTACCATTACCAACAACCCAAAGCAGGACTTCAAAAAGGCTGCGCTGGATGCGGATGGGAATGTGCTTGCCGATGGCGATTCCATTGCACTGTCGGATTTGCCGACGCTGACGGTCGGAGATACCACCTATTATCTGATACAGTGGAAAATCTATGATATTGTGCAAGATTATTCATATGATTTTGAAGATGTGCTTCCAGAAAATTCAACATTGATTGGAATTTATGATAAGAATGATAAATTTAATGTAGAGGATAAATATAGACCATATATTCAGCGCAGTCGGTATCATGGGTATCATCTTTATCCTAGAGAGTATTCTTTTGATGATACGACTCGAAAACTTACAATACATGTTGATAAAAATAGTGGAGCGGAGTCGTCATATTTTTATGTTACCTACTATACCGGCATTCCAGTAGAAATCCTGAAATCTGCGGTAAGTGCCGGAACAGATGGCTACACCGTGACCAATACCATTGCACAAAAGGGCAGCGATGCCAAGACTGCAAGCGTAAAGGTGACAGGAAGCACGGCGGATACCAGCGACAAGAATCTGCTGACCAAAAACATTGCTTCTTCGAACAAGAACGGTGCATATACCGCAGAAGACGGGCAACTGAACTATTCTGTCTATGTAAATCCGGATGGGAAATACCTTTCGAATTCAGGAGAAATTGACCTGACGGATGATTTGACATTGGATAGCTATGAAGGCGCCTCTGCAGCTGGAATTGACGCAGTGCTTTCCATGGTAAAGGTGGAAAAAATTGAAAATCCGGTTGTAGATGCATCCGGTGCAGTCACCGATGCAACCGTTGTGCGGGAGCTTTCTACTTCGGAGTATCAGTATCTGGTAGAACACAATATCAAAGAAGAAACGCCTTCGAAGAGAAGTGATTTGTATCAGTTTACAACGAGCGATAATAAGAAGTGGACAACAAACCAGCCGTATGTTAGCACTTCACCGGAATTTCCAAAGGGAGACATTGTTACCATTCGCCTAAAAGGAGAACCGAATCATTCGTTAAGCAGCGGCATTACGGTATACGGCAAATGCGTTAATAATTCATTTGGTGGCGAGATAGTGAAATATCCTTTTGCGGGTGTCACATTTGATGAAAATGGATACGCAGATATCACATTTAAAATTGAAATTGATTATGTGATAAATTGGGTGATTTCCTTGGATGCTTCAGATTCGAGTGATACGTTTTCTGTCGATTCAGTCAAGGCAGTACAAGTGAAAGAAATCGACTCCCGCTTAAAGCTTACAGTGCCAGACGGCGAACCGCTGAAAGTTACGTATCAGTATACACTTCTGAAAGACGGAAAGCCCGTTACACCGGAGAGTCTGAGCGAAACAAAAACCGTGATTTCCTCCAATTCCATTTCTTTGGATACTGGAAATGCCAGTGCAGACGATCAGAAAGACAGCATAAAGTTCAGCATTTCTAAGTCAAGAGCGGGGATTTCCGCAGAGAATAAACCGCAAATTGTCAAGTATGACGTAGGCGACTACAGTTTGAAGCTGGATGCGACATTCCAGATTGCGAAATATCAGGATGGAAAGTGGCTGTTTGCAAGCAAGGATGAACTTGTTACAAACGATAAGCTTCAGACACATAAACTGACATATGATGCAGAGAATCAGAGCAGCGCTGTTTCGATTTCTGTGAAAGCGGATGAGGATTACAAACTGGACTCCTTCGATAAGGCTACCCTATATAAAATTGTAGAGACAAAAGCGCCGGATGGCTATGAGGCATTGACGGCAAGCAATTCCACCTACTATTTTGTATATGGTTCTGAAGCGCTGAGCAGCTATCCTGATGGTGTGACTGCGGACGATGTCATTCAGGTGCAGGAGGGAGGTTCGGTAAACATTCCGAACAACCAGCTGATCGACCTCACCGTGCAGAAAACATGGACGGGACTGGAAGATACCTCGGGCACTTCCATCAAGGCTGCGCTCTATTGGTCGTACACCAAGACCAGCTCCGGTTTTCCGGAGAATATGGAATTGGCGTCGGCGGAAAATCTGGGCGTTTCCGGATTGGAAAATCCGAAGGAATTCTCCACTGCCGCTGTTGGCAGCGGCGAAAATCCACAGAATCCGTCTTACACATGGAAGAATCTTCCCAGCGGTAAGAACGGTAAGCCGATTTACTATTACGTCAAGGAAGCAGAATATACGTACGGCGGGAAAACATATATCCAGCAGACGGATGGAACGTTTCAGGCGAGTGATGGCACAAGCGGCACTTATCGACCGAATACAACAGGCAACGCAGCGAATAAAGACGGTACCATTTCCATCAACAATTCGCAGGGCTTGGTTGTAGAAAAGCTTTGGAGAGATTCCGATGGAAATCCGATTCCCAGCAGCGGCATTCCGGCAACGGAAGTGCAGTTCCAGCTGGAGGGATTGAACGCCAGCGGAACATGGGAAAAGATCGCTCTGAAAGAAAATGCGCTTTTGACCGCTGAAAACGGCTGGAAGCTGACATTGGAATCGTATTTGGCGGACGGGGTTTCGCTTGAAGCATATACGAAATTCCGAGTGTCGGAAACCGGCGTGAAGAAGAAAGGCGAAGATAAATTTCAATCTCCGAATCAGGGCTTGTATGGCTGGATCATCAGTGCTACGGGTACTACCAATGGCACGACCGGTACACTGATATTGACCAATCGAAACAATGAACCGACAGAGATCGCAGTTTCTGTGGAAAAGATTTGGGGCGATGGTGCAGAACAGCATACAGGGGATAGCGTAGAGGTAAAGCTTTATCAATCCACAACGGTATGGAGCAATATCGGAACGCCGCCCTCGGATGCGCAGGTGTACCAGTCATCCGGAACACAGACGCTGAATCAGAGCAACAGTTGGACTTATACTTGGAGTGATCTCCCGTATAAGACACAGGATGGAAGCCGCTATTACTATTATGTGGTGGAATCCAGTGTGCCGGAGGGGTATCAGGTAAAGTATGATCGAACAGAACGAGCTTCAGAGCAGAAAACGACGATTACCAACTACATTTCTGGCGGGCTGAATATAGAGAAACAGTGGCAGAATCAAGATGGTACAGCAATTGATGCAGATACAGATTCGATTCAGCTGAAACTCTATAAAAGGCTTTTGGAAACACAGACATCTTCCGGAGAAGAATCTGGTTCAATCCCATCCAATTTAAAAATAGATGCAGTTGGTGATTCGATTACAGATGGTTATTGGACTACATCAGATGACTATCCGCATCAATTAAAAGCATTATTTGATAAAAAGTATTCCGATGTTTCTGTTATAAATAGCGGCGCTAGTGGACAGATTGTTTCTCAAATTGCGAAAAGAATCAGCAATGGAAACAAGTATGACTGGTGCGGTGTAGATTATGATGGAACACAGGTAATGCTT